>NZ_JAMPQC010000017.1:0-114505 GCF_028482225.1 Providencia sp. PROV130
ACTCAACGTACTGTGTTTGTAATGGTGCTGATGAGGTAACTGAACTATTTGTATAAAAGGTATCACAAAGGAAACAACCTGTTGTGATACCAATTTTTCCTCGATTATTGTCGCATTTCACAAAAATCACCTCTTAAATTCAACATTGGTTGGTCATTTAACGTATAATCAACCAATTGGCTGCCTATATTGACTTTATTATTATAAAAAGAATGACTTCTGGGCTGATTAGGTTGATTAAGGGGGGGATATGTTGGATTTCTTAAAAAATTACGATAATTTAACCATTAGCGAAAAAAAAGTTTTAAAATACCTGACTGATAACATTACAGATATCCCTTACTTAAATATTAATGAACTGGTTGCTAAAACCTTTGTTTCTAAAACAGTTATCATTAATTTATCGCAAAAATTAGGGTTCAGTGGGTTTAAAGAACTTAAGTTTCAGATTAATAATTACATTTTAACAAAAAATAAAACTGAAAAAATTATCTCATCATCTTATAAAAAACAACTCGAAAAAAACATTAATAAAAGTTTTACGTTAATTAATGAAGAGCAAATTAGTGATTGCGCTAAAATACTACATAAGTCGAGAAATATTTTTATTGTTGCAAGAGGAACAAGTAAAGCGGTTGGTTATTACCTTGAGCATTTGCTATTTGCGTTAGGTTTACACTGTTTTTTCATTAATGACTACAATTTATCTGATTCGTTCACTCGATTAGTTAGCAAAGATGACACTGTTATTTTTATCTCGCTATCTGGGGGAACCAAAAAAATTATTGAAACAGCAAAAATTGTGCAGTTAAAAGGGGCTAATATCATTAGCATGACAGCCTTTAATACCAATGAATTAACCACTTATACTGATAACACTCTGTTTTGTTTTGCCGATAATTTTGATACCAAAAGAGATGATACAAAATCCAGAATCGGCTTTTTTATTCTCGTTGATTTACTTATCAATGAATTAGAAAACCTACTTTAAATTTCCTTTTTTACTTCCTAAAAAATTTCACCTGTCTTTCATTTTTATTTTTGGCAATTAGTTTTATATTAAAATGACATAGGTCATTAATTATGACCTAAGATAATTTTTAAAACCGTGACATCATTTCTTTTATAACCCCCCCAAGCTAGTATGCCTTTAATTCTAATAATAGAAGTCATAAGGAAACAGTATGGCCAGAAAAAAGTTTGGTGAATCTATTCAACGCTTTGGGAGAACATTACTCCTTCCGATAGGTGTATTAGCCCCTATTGGTATGATATTGGGTATCAGTGGTGCATTAGTGCAGACTTATATGATTGCACGTTTTCCTTTTCTTGGAAATGAAACGGTTAATGCATTACTTGTCAGTATTCGTTCAATCGCAGGTGTTATTTTTGATAATATTCCCCTGTTATTTGCTATGGGGGTGGCCTATGGGATGAGCCATCGAGATAAGGGGATTGCTGTCTTTGCCTCGGTAGTCGGTTACTTATCGCTGATCATCACCATGAATATTTGGCTAGTCCTTACCGGCAAACTTGCAGACCCTGCAATGATGGGTCAAGTAGGGCAAATTAAAGTTCTTGGCATACAAACTTTAAATATCAGTGCCGCCGGAGGGATTATTACTGGTTTGATTGCCGCTTGGGCCACCGATAAGTTTTATAACCTTGAGTTACCGACCGCATTCGCTTTCTTTTCCGGTAAAAAATCCGTTTCTATTATTATGATAGGCTTAATGATTGGAGTGGGAGCGCTATTACCGTTTATTTGGGAAGTATTAGTTCAAGGTTTAATGAAGCTCTCTGCAGTATTTTTAAGTCCAGTGGGGCCATTTTTTACAGCAGGGGGTGAACGTTTATTTATTCCATTTGGTTTACACCATGTATGGAACGTTTTGTTTAGATTCACTGAAGCGGGTGGGACTTATATTATTGATGGCCAAACCTTTGTTGGTGTTGTCCCTGCATTAACTGAAGTACTATTTAACCAAGGCCCGGATAGCGAATATTGGGCGATGATGCCAAGTTTGACTCGCTTTATGGCGCAGCAACAAATGTTGGTTACATTGTTCCTATTCCCTGCAATTGCTCTTGCTATATATAAAACATCGAAGAAAGAAAACCGCGCAGAAGTGAAATCCATGCTTGTCACCATGGTATTAACGGCAATGCTTGGTAACGTCACTGAGCCACTCGAATTTACCTTCGTATTCATTGCGCCATTACTGTATTTAATTTATGCCATTATTGTCGGTATCGGTGCGGTGTTACTTTCATTGGCTGAGGTCGGTATCGGTTATATTCGTGGAACCGTCTTTGATTTTACTATCTTTGGGCTGCTGTACGAACACACTAACTGGATCTTCCTTGTTATTATCGGCAGCTGTTTAGCCGTCGTCACTTACTTTATTTTCTACTGGGCAATTATTAAATTTGATATTAAAACTCCTGGTCGTGAAGAATCTAGTAATCTGAAAAATACCTTAATTAAAGAAAAACGATATGGCGAAATCGCAGAAATTTTAATCCAAGCATTAGGTGGAAAACAAAATATTCGTAATGTAGACAACTGTATTACTCGTATGCGTATTGATGTTGGAGAAGTTAACCAAATTGATAAAGATTTAATGTTGGAATCAGGATGTACCGCATTCTTCTTTCCATCGGCAAACCACGTCCATGTCGTATATGGACCAAAGGTTGAGTTCGTTCGCAATGCTGTTGATGAAGCAATGAAGAAATAAAGAAGGGATACGAAATGAGAGCATTATACGATTCTAAAAGTAAAACTATCGATGACCGTGGAATTAAAGACTTATTGTCTGATGAAGCAAAATATTCTACTTGGTTAATGTTTGAATCCATGTTGGCCCAAGCTCAAGCTGAACTGGGATTTATTCCTCAATCAGCGGCAAATGAAATTAAAGAAAAGGCTGTAATCGAAAATATCGATTTTGAAGAAATGAGCCGTATTTACCAGAAAATAGGTCATGGCTTTGTACCTTTCTTAAAAGTTTTAGTGAATGCTTGCTCTGAGGAAAGTGGTAAATATATCCATTATGGAATTACCACACAAAATATTCAGCAAAGTTCACAGCTGTATATGATGAAAACCGTACACCATAAATTTATGTTGTTACTGGGTGAAATTATCGAAAACTTGGCGGATTTAGCTGAAAGAACCAAACATATGGTGATGCCGGGAAGAACCCATGGACGCCATGCAATCCCGATAACCTACGGCTATAAAGTTTCAGTGTGGATCAGTGACTTTATTGACTGTTATCAGCGGATGCAAGAGTGTGAAAAACGCGTTTTCACTATCATGATGGGTGGTGCAGTCGGTGCATTTAACTCGATGCCTGGTGTTGGTATGGCGGTACAAAAGCGTGTCGCTGAGCTGGTGGGGATGGAAGCCATGGAAGTACCCTCCAGAAATTTGAGCACCCATAAGCTTGAATATATGGCAAATTTAGCGTTAATGGCGAATATTTGCCATAAAATCGGCGAAGAGGTCTATAGCACGACGTTAGAAGAAATTGCAGAAGTTTCTGAAGGGTTTACCAAAGGAACAGTAGGCAGTAGTACTATGCCACATAAAATAAACCCGAAACTGGCAAAGGGAATTATCGCTAACTCGCAGAAATTATATTCCTTACCAAGTGTTGGTATGTATTCCGCGGTAAGGCCTTATGAAGGTGATAGTAGTTCTTATATGTTATTTGATGGGTTAATCGAAGAAGCTTTGGAATTAACCACAGAAATTTTATTAAGAACTGAGGAGCTTTCGAGGACGATTGTGCCACATGAAGAGAGAATGCTTCATAATGTATTGAGAAATAAAGGTCTTGATAATACTGAATATGTCATGATGAAGATGGCGGAAAAATTAGGTAAAGATAAAGCTCATTCCCTTCTGTATGAAGAAGCCATTAAAACGGCAGCGGATGGGGAGGATTTCTACACTAATTTAACCAAAAATAGTGTGATATCAGCAGCGTTCAGTAATGACGAAATTAAAGCCATGCTCGACCCGAGGTCTTATATTGGCTTATCTGTCGAAATTGCTGAAAAAGAAGCAAAACGTGGATTAGCAATTGCCCAAGAAATTAAGCAACAATATCAATAGGTATTTTTAGTATATTATATAAAAATATTTAAAATAAAGGCCTATCTATTATATAAATAGGCCTTTATTTGTTTATTCGCCAGCGAGTGCTCTTGGGAATAATAAATTATTTTCTAGGTTAATATGATTCATTAAGTCATCAATCAATTCATTGATACCATTGTACAATACACGCCAGGTAGTACAGGCTTCTGGTGGTGGTGTGACATTATCGGTAATGCCTTTAATGGCCTCTAAGATATCACCAGCATCATCATGTTCTTGTTCCATCACACTAATTGGCGCTGCTGCATTTCGACCCATCCCATTTTTTATCATAGGGAATAAAACGCGTTCCTCTTTCATCATATGGCTAGTTAATTCTTCCAGTAATGCTTCTAAGTATTTTGATAAACCTTTTGGCACGCTTGGCTTATTTGCATGAACGCGTTCAACTTTTTGTGCTTGTAAAATAAGTTCAGGTAATTGTTCTCTATGCCTATCATGATAGCGAACAATGATAAAATCGATAATTTCACCGAGCGGAGCTTTACGCCAGTCTTTTTCTAACGTTTCTGTGGCTAATTTAGCTAATTGGCTTTCTAATAGGTCTATATCTAAATTTAATTTTTCTGCACTGCGGCTGAGAGTCTGTTTTCCACCACAACAGTAATCCATATTATATTGGCGGAATAAAGAAGAGGCTCTAGGAATAGATAATGCGAGCTGTCCAAGTGTTTTATCTCTAAATTGCATATGAGGTATCCTCTAAAAAATCATAAAATTCTGATGCTACTTTGTTAGTTAATTTATGCAGGTAATGCCCATTGGCGAGCAATATTACGTCCATACTCACGGCAGTCATCTAATGTTTTTGTGTCTGGTTTCCATTTTGCTTTTAAAGATAATGCGGTATCAAAACCAGCATCCATCAAACGTGTTTGAACACGATCAACAGCGCCACCATTCCAGCCAAAACTCCCAAAAGCAGCGGCTTTTTTATTTAAAAAACGTAAGCCAGTAATTTCTTCAAGCATACCTGCTATCTTGGGCATCATGACATTATTCATGGTTGAGGTACCGACCAATGCAGCCTTGGAGCGAAAAACATGAGTAATAATGTCGTTTTTATCACTGCGTGCAACGTTAAATATTTTAACTGCGACATTAGGGTCGGCCTCATTGATGCCTTGAGCGATTGCATCCGCCATTAAACGGGTATTATTTGACATGGTATCGTAGAAAATAGTGATGCGATCTTCTTGGTAATCTGCTGCCCACTTCAAATATAATTCAATGATTTGATTTGGGTTATTACGCCATACTACCCCGTGTGACGTGGCTATCATATCGACAGGTAGGTTAAAGCCTAAAATTTCATTTATTTTTGGTGTTACTAAGCGGCTAAACGGTGTAAGAATATTGGCATAGTAGCGCTGGCATTGCTCAAATAATTCATTTTGGTCGACCTCATCATTAAATAATCGCTCATCACAATAGTGCTGCCCGAAAGCATCATTACTAAAAAGCACTGCATCTTCAGTAAAATAAGTCATCATACTGTCAGGCCAATGTAACATTGGAGTTTCAATGAAAATCAATTGCTTATTGTTACCTATATCGAGCGTATCGCCTGTTTTAACGATCTTAAAATTCCACTCAGGGTGGTGGTGGTGACCATTTATTGAATCAATAGCATTGGCGGTGCAATAGATCGGGGTATTAGGAATAAAGCGCATTAATTCAGTTAGTGCACCAGCATGATCTTCTTCTGCGTGGTTAATCACGATATAGTCAATATCATTTAAATCAATTTGTGAGCGTAAGTTTTCAACAAATTCACGACTAAATTTATGATCGACAGTATCAATAAGGACATTTTTTTCTTCGCGGATTAAATAGCTATTATAACTACTTCCCTTTAATGTTTTATATTCAGTACCATGAAAATCACGTACTTCCCAATCACGTTGACCCACCCAATGAATATTATTTTTTACATGAATCGCCATATTAATTTTATCCTGTATTTTTTAAAGTATAGGAAGATATAATCAATATTCATGCCAACATTTAATACATTGATTTTTAAATAAATTTAAATAAATATTTTTAATTTATAGTCATAATGACTGTATCAATAATCGTCATTATGACTATAATTGTTGTCAAATTGACTATGGGGAGTAGATCATGGGTTTTTCTGTTGAAGCATTAGCAAAGATTGCAATAGAATTACAAGATGGTATGGAACATGCGGATCGGTTTCAGCGTTTAATTACCACATTAAGGCAATCATTAGGGTGCGATGCTTGTGCGTTATTGCGCTATGAACCAGGTCAATTTATTCCCTTAGCAATTGATGGATTAATGGCTGATGTTTTAGGTCGCCGATTCTTTTTGGCGGGACACCCCCGGCTTGAAGCAATTGCAAGAGCTGGCGATGTAGTACGTTTTCCTGCGGATAGCCAGCTTCCTGATCCATACGATGGGTTAATTCCTCATCATCAGCACTTAAAAGTCCATGCTTGTGTCGGTTTACCTTTGTATGCGGGGCAAAATCTTATTGGTGCATTAACATTAGATGGTATGGAACCTGACCAATTCGATGCATTTAATAATGAGTCACTTAGGTTAATTGCTGCATTAGCTGCCGGGGCATTAAATAATGCATTACTTATTGAACAGCTTGAAAACCAAAATATATTGTCGAGTAAACCTATACGATTTAAACCGTCAGGAGAAACCGAAATCATCGGTTTATCTCTTCGTATGCAGCAACTAAAAAAGGAAATCGATATTGTTGCTGCGTCAGAATTAAATGTTCTGGTTAGCGGAGAAACGGGAACAGGAAAAGAATTAGTCGTTAAATCCATTCATGAAAAATCCCTTCGAGCAGATCATCCTCTTATTTATTTAAACTGTGCGGCATTACCTGAGAGCGTGGCAGAAAGTGAGTTATTCGGCCATGTTAAAGGTGCTTTTACGGGAGCAATTAGTCACCGTAGTGGTAAATTTGAAATGGCAGATAATGGCACTTTATTTTTAGATGAAATTGGAGAGTTATCATTAGCATTACAGGCAAAATTACTGCGAGTATTGCAATATGGTGATATTCAACGTGTTGGTGATGATCGCAGTTTACGCGTTAATGTCCGTGTATTAGCGGCAACTAATCGTGATCTACGCGAAGAAGTATTAGAGGGGCGGTTTAGGGCAGATTTATTCCATCGTTTAAGCGTATTTCCTCTATTTGTTCCCCCATTAAAGGAACGTGGTGAAGATATTATTTTATTAGCTGGATATTTTTGTGAGCAATATCGTCAGCGTTTTGGTTTATCTAGTGTGGTGCTGAGTTCTTCATTACAACGGTATTTACTCAACTATTCATGGCCAGGAAATGTACGTGAATTGGAACATGCGATTCATCGTGCCGTTGTCCTTGCTCGAGCCTCAATTGACACTGGTGATATTATCTTACAGCCTCAATATTTTATCTTTGATAACAATGAGTATGAGTTTACGGAAACCTCAAAGAAAGTCATACCATTAACTAAAAACTTACGGGAAGCAACAGATGACTTTCAGCGTAAAGTCATTACACAAGTACTGGAACAAAACCATCATAATTGGTCTGCATGTGCTAGAGAATTATCTTTAGATATTGCTAACTTACATCGACTAGCTAAACGATTAGGCCTGAAATAAAGTATTAAGGGCATCGTAATGTTGTCCTTAGGATCTTAATTTTTTAATCCTTTAATAATTAGCTGTAGCTCGTCAGCAAATCTCACATCGTAGTTATTAGCAAACAACATTTCTTTAGCTTCCCATGTATAGGGATATTTATCTTTAGATAATTGGTTAAACTTAGATTATTTCTTGCCTTATTTTTGGCAATATTCCTTTTTTATATAGAGTTTCACATATTTCTCGAGTTGCTCAAGCTCTTCATTATCACTATCGTTACGCTGTAAATGCCGAAAGAGGGTGGCTATTTTCTTCAAATCAAAATGATTTTGTTGAATACGTTTTTCAAGTGCAATAAGGACTCTCTTCTTTGATGCATGATGTGCAAATTGCTTGTGTACAATAAGTAGGTATAACCAAATACTTTGCCGAGTAATAAAAAAATCGAATATCGGTGAGTCAGGAAGATTTGCTTTTTTTGCTAGCAATAACCCACTAAATAAACGGTGCATAAATTGGGTTGTGGAGGGCTTATTTCCTTGAGTTAAGGTTTTGATTCCCTGTTTAAATTGTTGCTCAGAGAGATACATTAATTGCTGGTAGCGTTTGGTCGGGTTGGTTGGGTAAACCCACGCGAAAGCGGCCATTGCAACTAATGGGCCTGAAACTATCGCAATAGCATTACCTATGCTTTGAGGGAATGAAAACGAAAAAGGGTAAGATGGTTGCAGTAAAATCAACGAAACCATGATGTAATCAAAAGCAATTAAAATTAGGCGGTTATGGGAAAAAATGATAACGCCACTAATAATCACAGGAATAATGAAAAAGGACATCTGCCATGATGAAGAGGCAAAGGGCCATAAGCACCATGTACAGATTAACGCGGCAATAGCACCGAATAATTGCCCTGTAAAAATATTTTTCATGAATCTTGCGGGGTAATCAAGGGAAGCAAATAGCGCCAACATTACGGAAAGGCCGAGAATGAGGTAAGCCAAGACTTGCCACTGTGTCCATAGCCATAACAAGCCAACTACAGCGATTGCCATAAATGAACGGGCAAAGGCATGCCATGCTGAAATTTTATCTTGGTGGAGTTTTAATTTGTCGGTTTTATTTATCTTCTTGATTGATTTACCAAAAGTAGCATAGTAAAGCGGGACTAACAGCATTTTAAGTACCCCATTAGGGCACAGTGACAAAATGTGTTTCCATTGAGTATCAGTTGGCTCTTGCGCAGGAAAATAAAAGGGGGCAATAGATTGGTATTTATCTAAATGTAATAATATTTGGCTTTGTATCATGAGTTTTTGCCGCGCTTTAGCAACTTGTTTGCGGTGGTAATGCCAGCCGATGCGGTTAGTCTCTAGAATTTCCTCATAACTTGTCATCACTTGCCAGAGTTGGTCAATTTCCTGTGACTTAATTGGCTTTTTTTTTTCAAGTGTGTGATGCAAAATTTGATAAAACAATGTATCAACTTGGTTTTTAAGTGTAATAACAGATTCTTGTTCACGTTTTGGTGTAAATAAAAAATTGAAAACCACTGCAGAAAGAACGCCAACAAGGATAGTCCATAGCCGATCCCATGCAACCATAAACAGGCTATCTGTAATGTGGACGCTTAGCATGCTAACCATGACCGCGGAATAACCCGCTAAAAAGGTACCATAAGCCACGAAGCCTTTTTGCAGTTGACCAATACCACTACATGCCCCTAACCACAATGCGAGCCCTATGATAAATAATAGCGGGTCGATAATGTGTAGTTGAATTAAAACAACACCCGCAAGCACGCCACTAACTGTTCCAGCGAAACGCCACCAACTTTTTTCCAGTAAATTTTCACGCCAAGGTTGTGCAGAAGCCCAGACGGTCATCGCTGCCCATTGAGGGTGAACCAACTCTAAATATTGTGCGATAAACAGTGCGACAATTGATGCACAAGCAGTAATGGCAGCAAAACGAAAGCGTGCTAGGTTAAATCCCAAGGAATTCAGTAACGTTATTATTTGTGGCATAGAATATGAGTAAATTTGGCGTGTTAAAAAGGTATTTAGTTGATAAAATCAACTAAGATCAGTGTAATTATTAACTAATTAGTTGATAAAATCAACTAAAGAGGGGCTATGCGTACAGAACAGGCTCGAGTATTTGGGGTGATTAGCCGGGCAGCTCACCATTATATGAAATGGATGGGGGAGCCTTATGGTATCAATGCCATTGAGTGTTTGATGATTTTACATATTGACCAGTATGATGCATCAACATTAGAGCAGATTACAAAAGCCATGGTTGTGGATAAATCCGTGACGACTCGAGGTGTGAGCAAATTTTTAGCTAAGGGGTGGGTTGCCAAAACGAATAGCTTGGTCGATAAACGGGTTTATCATGTTTCGTTAACATCACTCGGCAAAACGATTGTGAATGAGTTAAATTCTAAACTAAATAAGTGGAATGATTATTTAGCGGCGGACTTACCAGAACAAGAGGCAGAACAGTTATTTAGCTCACTAGAAAGTCTAGCGAAACGAGCGATTGAAAGTTCGGTGGCAGATTTTCCACATTTATTAGAAGAACCCAATGAGTGAGGCTTAATAACCAACCTAGCAACGTTAAGGATTTCGAGCTGGTTTGAGTACAGGTAAATATAACTCTCCATTAAGAGGGATAGAATATTTTTAATTGGTCTTGATGAAATGAGTATTACTATTGCTGAATAGCAGCCACAGGAAGTAATACTATTTCAGATAAATTCTCAGGTACTGGGCTGAGCTTATTACTCATCATGATTAATTCACCCTCTTTTTCAACTCTGGCACTCATTCCTAAGGTATAGCGTTTGGATTCAAATTCTTCAGGCAGAGCAACGGTAAATGCGATACTACGTCCTGAATTTTGTGTTTTAAAACTGTAATCCAGATTAGACTTTGCATTGTTTTCATTCTGTTGTATTGAAGTTAATGACAGTGTAATTGTCGCATCTTCAGGAATATCGTAAGAATGTGAATAAATATTACCATTGATATGGTAAGTGGGATTTTGAGTGAAATAATCCATTAAATTATTACTGCAAGCGGATAGCATGAAAGTTATAAACAGTATGAGCAATGAAATAAAGTGTTTTTTTGGACGATTGGGATTAACATTTAACATTATATTTTCTCTTTAGCGAAATCTGATTATAGTGATGAACGAATAAACATCCTCTGGAAAAAACATCGCATATAGGTATAAATACTTTTCTTGGCATCATATTTAGACAGTATTGGCATTTCTGATTTTTCCCCAGTATATAAAATACCAATTCTGGGTAAAGTCATAATTAAGTTTTCATCGAGCTCGATTTTTTTAAAGGATTGGCGCAATTGTCTGACAAGCTTGTAATAACTACTTTCTGTTACAATCGTGCCTCTTTTTTCCCAAATTTCATGCATGACTTCTCTTTTACTATTTGTTTTTATTAATAATAATTTAAGTAGGCATGATTCATTTTCTGAAAGATTAACGATATTTTTATCACGCGAAAGTGTGCGCTTGAGTGGGTCGTATACGACTTGACCAGACAAAAGAATCATTGACTCTTTTTCACTATAGTTAATATTATCCATAAAATTATCTATTGTTGATAAATCGGTCATAATTTATATCTATCCTAACGGTTGATGGAATATATCCCAATATAAAAAACGAGACTCATTTTAATATTAAAAAATCGTTTTTTGATATTAGATTCATGTATTTTGATGGGGTAAATTTAAACTATATTTAGCAGTTGTATATATCAATTTTTATTTGTATTTTTTATATTTCTTGATCTTTGTCAAAAAGATAGGCTTAGAATATTAAAAAAATAAGCTAAACCTATAAATATTAGTCGAGAAACTATAAATACAAGATGAAATTGATCGAAAGGGAAGGTATTAGATGAAGAGTTCACCTTCATCATTATCACCTTCCAAACTAATGCTTGCCATATTATGGCGAAGTTGGTTGCTAAGCGGGACACAGGCCAAACTAATCGCCATATAATGGCTAAGTGAACTATTAAATCTTTTATTTAATGAAACGAATTCAGGATCACTGGATGATTGTAATGTTTGGCTGACACCTGCAATAAAATTCTTTTTTTCATTTCTTCCTAACCTAATCATCGTCTTAAATACATGAGAAAAAAATATTTTTTTATCATCTTTTGATTTAAGTTCATTAATAAATTGGTCAACTTTATTGCTTTCTTGAGGGGATAACTCTATCTTTTCACTGTATTGATGCTTATTTTTGATATCCATATTTTTTTCTTGCCATAATGAAGACATTTTATTTTGAATATTTTCAGAGTGAGCTTGAGACGTGCTGTTCTGAACATTGGTGACTTTCGTGTGTAGAGTCGTCTGCATCGTTATGTTTTCCTTGGATTGAGTTTATTGTTGCTATCAAATTGTGATAGGCCTTTTTATGCATTTTTAATATTTGGCACTGTGTTGGAACAGAAAACACATGAGAAAAAATATTTTTAGACGCAGTAATAGGGGAAAAATAGGTAATTTTATTATCAACTTCTAAGGCAATCGTATTATCAGCAGTGGTTGAAAATTTCATATCAGAACCGCTTCGGGTAATACGAGCTTGCATTTTTGCAGGTAGATGTAATGTGGTATTTGTCATTTTTGCATATTGCTTTTCAAAATAAACTGCAACCATTTCTTGTAGCTCATTATTGCCAAAAATGTCATTCAATATTTTCATCAGCTGTTCTTTACTTTGGCTGGTATTTTCTTGGTATTGAATTTCACTAGTTTCTAATACGTGAATAAAGTCAGTTAATAGTTGTTTAATGCCGTCGTAATAACCTTGCTGATAAGCACTTTGGTAGATAGTTTCTTGCTGTTGTTTCGCTTGTTGGTAATATTCATTCGCCTTTTTTTTAGCTTTTTGAGTGATGGTTTTGTGGTATCTATCGGCGCGTAATGCGTGATATTTGATCAAGACTTTTTCAGACATTGTCTGTTTAACATTCAGGGGTGTTTTCTCTGACATAACGGCATGTCTCTTCAATAGTATTCCAAGGTAGCATCGTTTTTACTGATGATGGTATAAGCTGCTGAGTCTCAAGGTTAAACATATATTTAGCTCGTAGACTGTAAGCAGTACCAAAGGGGGCTAAACACATCAATAATTGTTGTGCTCCAAGGGCAGTTAATGCCTGTGGTGGGGTAGTAGGTTGATTTTCTGACTGCCAAAGTGGGCGACTTAAGCGTGTATGTAATACACGGTATTTGGAAAGTTCAACCCACCAAGGAAGCGGTTCGGCGTGTAATAGAACCCCTAAACCTAACGCTACCTCTGGAAATAAAGCCCAATGTTCAGATAAGACTCTAGGTAATAAAGGGGTTTTCTCGTTTGGTAAAGGCAATGAGTATTGCTGAATTAATTGCTGGTTGTGTTTACTTTGCAACATAGGGGGAAAGTCGTGGTATCCGACTCCATTAAATTCACTGTGAAAATAGCTACCTGGCGCGAGAAAAATATTTCCTTGTGCAATGAGTAGATTATTCAGCGTAGCCATCAACAGGTTTCTCCGCCAAATGAGTGACTGACTTTGTGTTACTTAGCTGTCGCCATAGTAATAGTAAAATAGCCAAAAAGATGGTCATCGCAGCGATAATTGAGCCGATTATGACTGGGCTAAATGTATGTTCAGGTTCAGGCTTAACTTGATATTGCAACGGCGGGCGATTGACGACCACGACTGAGACATTATCGTAATTTGCCTCAGCAAAGCTGTTCGTTAGAAACAGTTTAATTCTATGCATCATCATTTGGGGGTCTTCATTCCCAGAATAGGTCACCAAGCTGGAAACATTTTGTATTTGCTTAGTCGGATTATTGCCATTTAATGGATAACTGACATGCACGCGTGCGTTAATAATATCAGGGATGGTGAGTAATGATTGTTCAAGGCGCTGTTCAATTAAAGAAAGCAAGCGGGTACGTTCTGCCTGTGGTGAGGCCACTAAAGAGTCACCAGGAAATGCTTGGATAATTTCCACGGGTTCTTTTGAAGGTAGGTTATATTGGCGTAGTAAATCCACGGCAATAACGAAATCATTCGGTTGAACACGAATGGAGTCGCCATTTTTATTCTCTTGTTTACGCGTAGCCTCAACACCATGCTCTTGTAGTATCGCTAATACCTCATTGCTTTGCCTTTGGCTTAGATGGCTGAGTAATAATTGGTTATCACACCCCATTAATAAGCCAATAAAACCAATTAAGATAAATTTCTTTAAAATATTCATGGCTTATTGTGCTTTTAAAACGGTATCAATCGCAGAAACACTTTTATGTGTTAATGTGCTAATCATATTCATCGCAAGGCTGTATTTACCGACACGATTTTGAAATTGTAATAATTGGGTTGGGTTACTTGGATCAATGCTATTGACACTATTCATTAATGCGGTTTTTTCTTGGCTCGTAGATGCACTATATTCCACAAAAAGCGCTTTGACTTTATCTGCAATGGGCATAGATGACGGTATATCCGAGGCCATTTCTGTCGGATTTATTATCGATAAATTTGAAGTGATAGGTGACATGATTTATTTCCTAAGTAAAGATAGAGCACCATTTGAAATGATGCTCTATTGAGTATTAAACGTTACGGATAATAGCTTGGTCAGTATCTTTAATTGCTTTCATAAAGTTACTTTGTAATTGACGTGCCATATTATAGTTACCACTCATGGCGGTGATTTCTGCCAGCACCAGTGGGTTATCGACTTCTAGGTTTTTCTTCGTAAGAATTTTATCTAACTCATCGCCGAATTGTTTTGCTTTATTACTAATACTTGCGGAGGTACGATAAATCATGCCTAAGTTATTATCAGTACCTTGTTTTTCAAGCGTGGATTCTCCCCAGTTAATCGCTGCTGTACCACCATTGGAAGTAGGGGCGCCTGTACTATTAGCCATATATAATTCCTCTATATTTTAAATTTATGTTGATTAAAAGCTTATTGAATTAAAGAACCAATGGTTATTACCTAATAGGACATAACCGTTAGCATTGGTGACAAATGATTTTCCTACGAGCCCATTCTGGGCAAGAGAGATAGAGAATTGAATATGGTTATCTCCCCATTTTTTATAAAATGAATTCGTAAAGTTAATCAGAGAAACAGTTTGGTTGTCATTCATACTGCCTTTTATTATAAAGATAACTTTATTATCTTTAGTGATTTTACGCCATTGAACATTACTTTCTGTTAATCCTAATTCAGCTTTTTGTAATAATTCACCAAAGCTGATTTGTTTTATCTCATTTTTCACGTGACAGCTAAAGTAATTAGATAATAACTTGTTGATATTTTCTTCTTTAGCAATTAAGTTGTTATTGATAGTTGTTATTACTGGATAGCATGGGTTGCTAAGATCGATTTTTAATATTTCCGGGGAAATATCACTAAGTTTATTTTCAATCTCATTCTCAAGCTTCGAAATTATTTTAATCAAAAAACTGTCATTGTACTTCGCTTTAACCAGTTGTTGCATACTCCAATCAAAGTCTCTTTGTGTTTGCACTAAAATTAAGCTTTTATTATTTTCACTTTGAGTAACGATAATAGGATAGTGACTACCTTGAAGTATGTTTTCTAATGTTTTTACTTTTTTTTCAGCACTTTGAACAGGAATATATTGGAATGCAGCATAAACAATAAATAGTGAAAATAAAGTAAATAACAAGACTAATATAGTTTGTTTATTAAAAAGGCTTGGTTTTTGTTTGACCGATCTTTTTACTTTAGTTTTGGCGATAGGTAATGGATTTTCAGCCTCTGAGCTCTGTGAGGTTTTAGGTGCCTGCGGGCTCAGCCACTCGGTATCCTGCATTTTGATCACAATAGGAAATATATCCGCTAAAAGCAGTTGCTGAAGGGCGATAGGTATTTCTGTGCTTAATCCATTATCATTTAACTGGATAGCGAGCCCACTTTCAGAGTGTTGGCTTGCAGTAATAATTGAAAATTCGCAGGCAGTGCCATCACTTGGGATTGAATAGGTTGTAAAGCCGTCATCATTGATGTCAGTTCTATAATCTAAACCTTTACCAATGATAATAAGATTGCTGTCGGTATTAACCATTAATTCTTGGCCAGTCATTGGCCCGCTAGCAATTTTTATTATACATGCGCCGCTATTTGTATCACTCATAAAGATAATCTCATGAAATTAAATTCATACTGTTTTAGATTGATTGGTTCTTGTTATTGGCGGTAAGTAAACCAAGGAACCTATTTTTTGTCAGTTGAATTGATCTTATTCATTCACACCTTTCGTTTGTAATAGAAAGTATGAATGATTCCTGAGTATTCCCTTGAGGCTTTTTCTCTTATCGCTCACTCTGCGTACACAAAATTACGTGGATAAGGCCTATATATAATGTCAAATAAAGATATTGCAACATTATTAGAAAGTAAAGGCTGTGGTTTTTCATTACAAGACAAGTTGGTCTTGGCTATACCGAAAAAAGTCACAACGCCTTTTATTTATAAATCTATATATTCAAATTTAAATATTTCGATAGAACGACAGGCTATATTTATTTGCCAAGAAAATGAATGGAACGCACTAGATAAGTCAAGTTGGCAGTTATATTCAATGGATTTATCAGAATTAGTCGAAATTTTAGCGGTGATTGACACCGCAACGGGACAAGCATTCCTTGCAAAAAAAGAAAATCTGCAACCTGATGAAAATAGCAATAATGAATATATCGAATTAATTGAAGATTTTTCATTAACTGCATCAATCAAAAATGTAGTAATTGATTTAATTATTAGAAATCACCCTATATTTGATAGTTGGTGCGAGATACTCAGGCGGTACGAAGCCTATGGCATGATGCGATTTATTCTCTCCTCAGCTCAAGAGAATAAAAACGCTAATATTAACCAGTTATGTGCACGTTATGGTATATCAGCTTCTTATTTTAGACAGCTTTATCGTGAAAACTTTAATAAAACGGCAAAGCGGAAAATTATGAGTGTCAGGATGGCTAATGCAATTTTACAGCTAATTGAAAGTAACAACTCAATATTAGATATTGGGCTGGAAGCCGGTTATTGTTCTGCATCACATTTTACTAATGATATTAAAAAAGAATTAGGCTTGACACCATCAGAAATCAGGCATATTGGAGCAACAATATATGAGCAGTAAAAAAAATAGAATGTTAGGGTTAACACTATTTTTACTGAGTATGAGTATTTATTCGGCACAAGCCGAAATTATTGTGGCTGAGCCTGTTACGCAGTCAAAAAATCACGATACATTTGTCGCAAATAATATTGCGGTAGGTAAGGTGTTTGATGCGGTTGCAGAGCGATTAAATAAGCCGATTATTCTGAGTAAATTAGCGGCGCAAAAAAAAGTTACAGGTAACTTTAATTTAGCAAATGCAGATGAAATGTTTAAAGCATTAACTCGGCGAATTGCATTAGTGTGGTATGACGATGGTGCGAGTATTTATGTTTATGATAACAGTGAAATGCGTAGCGCAATTATTCCAACGAATAACGTTAGTAGTAACCAAGTACTCAATTATATTCAACGTAATGGTATTTATGACTCGCGCTTTCCCGTACGTTCACAAGAAGGGGAACGGCTATTATTTGTTTCAGGCCCGCCGCTGTATATTGAATTAATTAAAGCCGCTTCCTTATACCTTGCAGAACAGATTAGAAAAGAGGAGTTATCTAGCGGTGAGGTGGCGATTATTCCACTAAAGCACGCATCGGTAACGGATAGAAGTTATTCATTACGTGGGCAAAATATCACTATTCCTGGTTTGTTGAATGTTATTAATAGCTTATTTAAAAATGGCGCGACAATCGATGAAACGTTAATTATCCAGCCTCAATCTGTAGCGGTTAATCCAACTGGTGACTCAATAGATGAATTAATGGATGCGCCAATTGGCGATTCGTTATCTTCAACACATAAATCCCAGCCGGTAGCAAGAAAAGCGACAAACAGCTCTTTTTCTTTGGTGGCGCATCCTGACAGTAATAGTTTGATTGTTAAAGGTAGCCAAGAGCAAATTCGTTATGTTCGTCAGTTGGTTAACACATTGGATATGCGTCGTCGTCAAGTGGAATTATCACTTTGGATAATCGATATTACGCGTTCTGAATTAGATAATTTAGGGGTTAACTGGGAGGTTGGCACTTTTAGTACTGGAACGGGGTCGGTTTCGTTTAATCGCAGCACATTGTCAAATAGTCAGCAATTTTTACTGCAAATTGACGCGTTAAATAAAAGTGGCAATGGGCATATCGTTTCTCGCCCTGTATTGCTAACTCAAGAAAATATTCCGGCGTTATTTGATAATAACACGAGTTTTTACGCCAAATTACAAGGCGAACGTATTGCAACTCTTGAGCAAGTGACTTACGGAACCATGGTGAGCGTAATGCCGCGTATTTCAGCGGGTAATAATGTTGAAATGGAAGTCAATATTGAAGATGGTGCAGAAAGCCGCGATAGCACAGGTAAAACATCCAGCGTAGAAGGGTTACCTGCCGTTAACCGAACCAGTATTAACACCGTTGCGCGTATTGCTAAAGACAGCAGTTTGCTTATTGGTGGGTATACCCGTGAACAATACGTTGAAAATGAAAGTAAAATTCCTTTTTTGGGTGACCTTCCGTATGTAGGAGGGCTATTTAGTCACTCATCAACTAATCAGCAAAAAATGGTGCGTTTATTTTTAATCCAACCGCGTTTATTGGATGAAAATGAAGGGTGGGATGGGCGACAATTTTCCGAAAAGACGCGGATCACCAACCATGATAGTCAGTTGCACGGTACGGTTCAATTTCTTCAACAATACATGAGTGAGTCATGGCAATAACCCCTCTGAATTTTAATAACCGTTTTTCAGTTAATACGCAAAATAAAAGCCGTGCGCCTGTAAGTAGCAGTAGTGATGACTCCGATGAAGTTGCTCGTGGTGCAGGTATCATAGATAGTTCCAGTGAATATGCATCAATGTCGATGTTGGCGGCAAGTCATGTACGCCGAGGAAGTTCTAAAAAGGGCAGTGAAGAAGAATGGATGCAGTTTGCTGAACGCATTTTGGATAAAGATGCAGATGACACAGTATTGCATATCGAAGGTCTGCTTAATAAGCAACTGATGACACCAAAACAATTACGGGCATTTTTATTGCAGTTTTTCACTGACCCTAGTGACTTATTAATGGTGCTTGCTGCATTAATTAATCGTAAAAAATTAAAAAAAGAGCAAATTGAAAGTCTTGAGGCTTTAGAACAACTTTTGCAAGCAGAGGATACCAAGCGTCATACTCAAGCAGGAATTAATGTTGCACTCATTGCGAAGGCATTCGCTAAGAAATTACAGTTAAGTGCTGGAAACTTACGTGGATTGTATCGCGAATTTATTAGTTATGATGGGCCGGTTGTTTATTTATATGAGCAATGGGTTGAAGATATGGAAATCCAAGAGCGTGAAAACATCATGCGCTACCTTGGGCGTGCACTTGCTTGTGATTTGCAAGCATTACCTCTGGGAGATCTAAATATTAGTGAGTTTGGTGGTTTTTTTAACCGTGTTGGACGGTTACGAGAATTACAATCATTAGACTATGTATTTTGCCAGCAATTCTTCCAATCTGGTTTTTTTCGACACAATGATAAATCAAATAAAGTAAAGCTCGAAAAAGAACTGAGTCAGTTATTTACCCGTGGCATTCGTAGCCAAATTGGTTTTGAAACAGTTGTTATAGATTTTATTACTGAAAAAATGAAAGTGATGACGTCTGATATGCGCGGCAGATTTTTACAACTGTTATTACTGGCTTTTGCAATTATTCCGACCACTGTATATCAGTCAGAGGACGCGCGAGAGCAAATTATTGAACAATTAAAAATACTCATAGATCAAATTTTGGTGCAAGAGCAAATTTTACACCGACAGCCGTAGTCTGATAGGAAAATTGTCCCATGAAAAAGTTAACTGGGTTTTTATTACAAATCCGTAATCGTCCAGAATTAATGGTATTAGTTATCATGGTAATGGTCATTGCGATGTTGATTATTCCATTGCCAACTATACTGGTTGATTTATTAATTGGCTTAAATATTATGATATCCGTGCTTATTTTTATGAGCTCTTTTTATATAACTCGGGTATTAAACTTCCAATCATTTCCTTCTATTTTATTAATCAGTACGTTATTTCGGTTGGCGCTATCAATTAGTACTAGCCGCCTAATTTTATTAGAGGCAGATGCTGGGGATATTATCGCCACTTTTGGTGAATTTGTAATTCAAGATAATTTAGTGGTTGGTATGGTGGTATTTGCCATTGTCACTATTGTACAGTTTATTGTTATTACAAAAGGTTCTGAACGTATTGCCGAAGTTGCAGCTCGTTTCTCTCTCGATGCAATGCCAGGTAAACAAATGAGTATTGATGCTGATTTGCGAGCAGGTGTTATCAGTGAAGAAATGGTAAAAGAGAAACGTGGTGATCTTGAAAAAGAGAGCCAGTTATTTGGTTCTTTTGATGGAGCGATGAAATTCATTAAAGGGGATGCTATCGCGGGTATCATCATCATTTTTGTTAACTTAATTGGCGGCATATCTGTGGGAACGGCTCAGCAGGGCATGGATGTTTCTACTGCACTCAATACTTTTTCATTACTAACCATTGGTGATGGTTTAGTTGCTCAAATCCCTGCACTACTTATTTCGATTAGTGCTGGTTTTATTGTGACTCGGGTTGGTGGTAATGATAAAAATTTAGGTGAAAACATTGTTTCTGAGCTATTTGCAAATGACTTTACGATTTTAATTACAGCCTTTATTGTGCTTTCTATGGGGTTTTTGCCTGGTTTTCCAACCATTATATTTTTACTGTTATCAGGACTTCTTATAGGGTTATTTGCTTT
Source organism: Providencia sp. PROV130 (assembly GCF_028482225.1). Taxonomy (NCBI): domain Bacteria; kingdom Pseudomonadati; phylum Pseudomonadota; class Gammaproteobacteria; order Enterobacterales; family Morganellaceae; genus Providencia; species Providencia sp. PROV130. Next base: position 20,778 of record NZ_JAMPQC010000017.1, read on the forward strand.
TCGATATTTTAAAAAGCAAAAAAATAAGCAAAAAACCGTTAAGGGTGAAGCTGAAATCATTAATCCAGATGTGACTGAAGGAGAAACTCAAAGAGAAAATAGTGATATTGAAGATGAATATATTCCAGAAACATTACCTATCATTATTTCTGTTAACCAAAAATATAAGAAGCATTTAGAGGGTAACAAATTTTTATCCAGAATGAAAAAAGACATTTTTATTCGTTATGGATATAGAGTTCCAGATGTTGCGATAAATTATTCACCGATTGTTCCTGATAATAAAATAGTCGTACTAATTAATGAGATTAAGGCTGGAGAATATGATATATATTTTCATGGTCATCGATTATTAACTATCAATGATGAATTAGAATATCTTGGCGTTGATTTAATTAAATATTCAGATGAGTATGGTTCTGTAAGTACATGGTTTGAACAGAAGGATTTATCTAATATTGAGCAGCTTGGCTTAATGGCTCGTGATGACGTGACAGAAGCAATTGATTGCATCAGTACCTTACTACTGAGATTTATTAATGAGTTTTTTGGTATTCAAGAAACGAAAAATTTACTTGATGACCTCGAAAGAAAATACCCTGAATTATTGAAGGAGTGTTATCGCCATATTACGGTACAAAAAGTCACCGAAGTTTTCCAGCGCTTATTAATGGAAAAAATTTCAGTCCGTAATATGAAATTGATCATTGAAACCTTAGTACAGTGGGTACCAAAAGAGAAAGACAGTTTAATGTTAGTTGAACATGTTAGGAGTTCAATGGCACGCTATATCTCTTCACGCTTTGCGGTCGATGGACGTTTAAATGTTTTGATGATCAATTCAGAGATAGAGGACACAATACGCCAAGGAGTCAGGCAGTCATCTGGAGGAGTGTACTTACATCTGGAGCCTGAAAAAACCAATGAATTGATACAGGCTGCAGAACTTGCTTTAGAAAATAGCTACTTATCAGTCAGGGATGTGAATATTTTAGTGCCTGTTGATATTCGCCGCTTTGTTAAAAAGATCCTAGAGGGCCGATTCCCTGAATTGGAAGTCCTTTCATTCAATGAAGTTTCTGAAATGGTGAAAGTCAATGTGGTTAAAACCATATAGTTAAAAATTGGCTTTATTAACAAATAAAGCAACTGAATTCAATATAATTATAAATGTTGAATAATTAAAATATACTCAAAATATAAGGACTACCCAATGAAATATAAATTTATAGAAACGCTAAATGAGTATTTGAGCTCGATGGGGCGAAATGACCTAGTCAACTCGCAATTGGATTGCCATTCTAATATTCAACTTGAAATGAATGACTCTCCTGCAATTAATATCGATTTATCAACAGATGATATTATTATTTGGAGCCATTTAGCGGACTGTAACTATAGTCACTTAGATGCAGTGAGTGCTTCTTTATTGAAAACATTATTAGAATATCCGCCACGTAACTTTCAGCCAGGTCAACCTGCATTAAATATTGTGGATGATATTTATGTGCTCTCTGCGGTTTTGAAAGAATCATCTTTGAATGAAATGCAATTGTTTGCAGATAGTCTGGAAGAATTCTTTGAGCGCGCGAATGAGCTTAGTGCTCAGCTATTGTAATCGATTATGAAGTTATTTGATTTCTGCGCGCATCCTGCGCGCATTCATGGGTGCCTAATTGAAGCACCACTACAAGGCGTGTTTATTGGTGAGATTTGTTTTATTGAGCATTCTCTTGCGCGACCAAACATTATTGCCAAAGCGCAAGTTGTCGGCTTTAAAGAAGGACTCACGGTACTGAGTTTAATTGGTCGTGCACAAGGTTTAACACGCGAGGTGGTCATTCGGCCGAGCGGTTACCCATTTGTATTTGAAGTCGGTGAACATTTGGCGGGTAAAATTTTTAATGCTGCAGGGGAACACGTTGGTGCGTTGTGCGATGACCTTTCTGAGCCAATGTTGCTCAATACGAAGTTACTGCGTATTGATAGCCCTCCGGTGAGTGTTACACAAAGACGGCCTGTTGCTGAGCCGATGGTAACAGGGGTACGTGCGATTGATAGCTTACTGACATGTGGCTTGGGCCAGCGCATTGGTATTTTTGCCGCCGCGGGGAGTGGTAAAACATCATTAATGAACATGATTATTAACCATGCTCATGCGGATATCCATGTTGTCGCTTTAATTGGTGAGCGTGGTCGAGAAGTTATTGAGTTTATTGAAGAATTAAAAGATTCACCCCATGCGGCGCGGACTATCTTAATTTATGCGACTTCAGACAGCCCGCCGATTGAGCGATGCAATGCGGCATTGCTCGCGACTACGATTGCTGAATATTTTCGTGACAGTGGGCGCAATGTATTGTTGTACGTTGATTCAATGACTCGATATGCGCGAGCGCTGCGAGACGTGGCTTTGGCAACGGGGGAGCTACCTGCAAGGCGGGGTTATCCAGCCTCTGTTTTTGAACAGCTTCCTATGTTGTTGGAGCGTCCAGGGCAACTAAAACATGGCTCGATTACTGCTTTTTACACGGTGCTATTAGAAAGTGAAGAGGAATCGGACCCGATTGGTGATGAAATTCGTTCAATTTTGGATGGTCATATTTACTTGAGTCATAAGCTTGCTGGGCGTGGGCATTATCCTGCGATTGATATCTTGCACAGTATTAGTCGTGTATTCCAAAAGGTAACCACGCCAGAACATCGTCGCTATGCAATTGATTTACGTGACATGATCTCAAGGCTTGAACAGATCCAGCTTTACCTTGAACTCGGTGAATATCAACGTGGTGAAAGCCATGAAAATGACCGAGCTTTAGATAAAAAAGAGCAAATTGAAGGGTTCTTAAAGCAAGCTATGGATGAGCCGGTGAGTTTCGAGCATATGTTAAATATTCTCAATAAATTGGCATCTTAATGGTCTCTAATTTATTGGCTTTAACAGAGCGACGTTTTGACCGGACATTACAAGAACAGTCGCAATTAAAGTCAATCATAAAGCAACAGCAACAGGAATGTAGGGATATTCGCCAGCGTATTTCAGTTCTGGCGACACAGACCGCATCTTATGAAAAATCAGAAGAGTTAAGTCGAATTGCTTTCTGGGAAAGGCAGCGGTTGAAAGCGGCAATTTTAGCAGAAATTGCCCAATTTGAATTTCAAATAGAGACCTTAGCAGTCGAAATATCAAAAAATAAAATACGGCAGTCTGAAATTGCTAAACGCGCATTCATTTTACGCAATAAGTGCGAGAAATTCCGAAATTATCTCAAACAACAACGTAGAGCAAGAAGGTTAAAATCAGAGCTTCAGCAACAAAATGAAATTGAGGAGTTATTCGTCCATGTCAGTCATAAAAGCGAACTCAAATGAAAAAATAGGTAATGCCGTTATCGAGGGAGAAGCGGCTCCATTAACATATATTAGCACTGAATATAGCCATAAAAATATAACCAATAAAATGGCGAAGCTTGTCAGTGACAAGAATATGCAAAAGCAGGGATATCATCAAAATCAACAAAAGGATTCATTTATTTTGCGATCTGCTGCCCTGTTACCTGCACAACAAATATCGCAACTGAGTGGCTTAGCGAAAGGCGTTATTGCAGGGGAAGAGCGTGGATATATCGAAGCAAGTATCCACACCGCTGCGCATGACAAAGAGTTAAGTATTAAAGCTACCGACGAACTTCCAATGAATAATGGTGTGGTTACAGAAGGTAATGTACTTGTCGCACATAATGTTAGCGTTAATTTACCAAACAGTCATCTAGCTGATACTACGAAGATGTTAATGGTAGATAATAACGTTGATATTAATCCATTGACTCATTTGACGACGACAAACGAAAATAAAAATGTGGATCAATTATTCGTAGCTAACAATAAAGATATTTATATACAGGAGAATTTAATCACGACAGATCCAGTTAAAACTTCACGTGATTTAGTTGTCTGTAATAACGTTGATATTAATCCATTGACTCATTTGACGACGACGAACGAAAACAAAAATGTGGATCAATTATTCGTAGCTAACAATAAAGATATTTATATACAGGAGAGTTTAATCACGACAGATCCAGTTAAAACTTCACGTGATTTAGTTGTCTGTAATAACGTTGATATTAATCCATTGACTCATTTGACGACGACGAACGAAAACAAAAATGTGGATGAATTAATCGTCATCAACAATGAAGATATTCATTTACAGGGGCATTTATTTACGACGGATCAGGTGGAAACTTCGCATAATGTAGTGGCAGATATTAATCTAGTGAGTCACACTCCGGCAGTTGACCTATCCAATGTATTAAATCAACCCGAAGTTGATAATAAGCTATCAGTAACCACGGCAACTCCCGCTGAACAAAAGATGGCTGACGAAGATGAAGCTCCTCTATTTAATACGATGATGGTTGGCTTTCCACCGCAGAATATCCCACCGCAAGTAAAGACAAAGTTTAATGGAAATTCGGTGCAATACGAAAAAGGGCAGCCTCAATTAAGCGAGAATAGGTTGCTTAATATGGAAGAACCGTTAGGGGAGCTAGCCGCTAGGCGTATTTTAGAACCGGCACAAAAACAGTTAAAACCACAGATAAAAACCGAACAACCGCATATTGAACATGCAGCAAAAACCGCAGTTAAACCCGTAAATCCACAGGAAATCGGCCAAGAGCTATCAAAGCCAATTCATCATCGACCAATTCGTTCACCTGATATCGCGTCGTTAAGTCTATTCCCACAAATAAATAACCGATTGAAAGAGGGAACATTTAAAAATACGCCTTCCCTTCTGGGGCCGCAGTTAGCATCTCATCAGGTGGATGAACAGCAGGGTATTAAGCCAGGCATTAAAGAGAATATCCATCATCATGTTGGCGAGCAGTTTGAGATTACTTTTGCAGAAAATGAGCCCTTTATGCTGCCAGTGGCATCACCGAGGATCACTGCTTTAGATAATAAACAGATTTCCTTATCTGAAAAACCTACACACTATTTCGCGAATGAAGCGCAAGCGGCCACGACATCTTCACAAGTTTCATCGGTAGAAGAAATAGATCCTTCTAACAACGTCATGGCAACAACTGTCAATGAGACGATGCGATCGTCTGTACCACAACAAGTTGTGCAACAGAAGCAAGAGGTGCATAACACGCTGGAATTAAAGGAAAATAATCAAATTTTAGGTGAAGGAAAACAATCAAAATCGACAGGGCGTAGCCTCACTTACACCTTTAATCAGTGGCAAAGCAGCCCATCAGTGACGTTTGAATTGACATCTAAAGGGGAGTTCATTGCTTCGACTGCGAGCCGAGATGTTCAGTTGGCATTGAATGAAAATAAGCATTTATTGAACCATGAAAGCAGCGTGCATATTCGACGTGAAGATGAACGTCAGCAGCAGCGAAACCGACAGCAGCATGACCAACAGCAAGAAGAAGATTAATTATGTTGAAAATTCGACGGATCAGTTCGCAAGAAAAGCAACTTAAAATTTGGCAGCAATGTTACCCAGTTAATACACAAATAAAACAAGCGAGTCGTCGTCTTCGTTATTTCCAATTATCACTAGTGAGTGCAACACAAAAAATAAACGCATTAATTGCAGTTCAAGACTGGTGTCATTATCGCTGGCCTAAACTGGTGCATTATGCATGGGATGCATTAACTACTAATCAGTTATGTGAGTTATTTACCTCTGAATATATTGGAAGTTCATTTTTCTCCCAGCATTTCCGTTGTGAATCTGTCGAGATAGTTGATGATATGTGTATCAACTATCAGCCTTGGCTAATTGTTAAGGAAGCGAGCCTGGGAGAAGTATTATTACCCGAGCCGATTGAAGGCCTCGAAAAAAGGCAGAAAACCAATCAGATATTAGGCCTATTAAAACTGCAAGCTGATTGGGTATTGGGCTATAGCTATATCAGCACCAAACTTTTACAAACGATAGAATTACGAGATGTGCTGAGTATCCAACAATTACAGTTAAATATGTCAGTGACAGGACAGACATTAGCTCGATTTCAAAAGCAAGAAGAGGGACTATTTATGATTGAAGAATTAGTGGCGCCAGAAAGTGAAGAAGAATGTGCGTTTCCTGAAGAAGATGAAGTACAAGAAGCGGTACGCCCCTTTAATGTAAAAGACATGAATATTAAATTAACCTTTGTTTTAGGCCATAGTGATATTACCGTCGATGAGCTTACAAAGATGGAGCCTGGTTATATTTATTCTATTGGTGAAAATAAAGAACGCGAAGTTAAAGTTTATGCTAATAAACAACTTATAGCGGAAGGGGAACTTATTTATATTGGCAATAGTGATGAGCTAGGGTTAGAAATCACGCATATTGTGAGCTTAGGTGATAAAAGAGTTTAATATGCCTACAATACCAGATGGAATCCCATTATTAGCGATTGTCGCCTTTTCGACACTATTACCATTTATTATTGCAGCGGGTACCTGCTATTTAAAAATCTCGATTGTATTAATTATGGTACGTAATGCGATGGGGGTTCAGCAAGTTCCTTCAACCATGGTATTAAATGGTATTGCATTATTACTTTCTATTTTTGTCATGATGCCTGTATTACAAGATGTTAATAACCACATGCGTCAGGAACGTGTTGATTTTAGTAATGTGGAATCAATTGATCACTTTGTTGAGAATGGACTGGGTGGATATAAGGCATATTTGAAAAAATATTCAGACCCACAGTTAGTCACTTTCTTTGAATCAATACAACAAGGCCGAAGCGAAGAGGAAGTAAGTGAGGATGAAGGCGAAGCTACATTATTTTCTTTGTTACCCGCATATGCATTAAGCGAAATTAAATCAGCTTTTGAAATTGGTTTTTATATTTACTTGCCGTTTGTTGTCGTTGACTTGGTTATTTCCAGTATTTTATTGGCACTGGGTATGATGATGATGAGCCCAGTAACGATTTCGATTCCAGTTAAATTAATTCTATTTGTCGCTATTGATGGATGGTCGCTGATTTCGAAAGGGCTAGTAATGCAATACATTGAATTAGCGCAGCATTAAAGTAGAAAACATGATGGACCAAATAGTTTATTTAAGTAATAAAACGATGTTATTGATTGTAATATTATCGGCAATACCGGTTATTGTCGCGACCTCTGTAGGACTATTAGTAGGATTATTGCAAACAGTTACTCAACTTCAGGAACAAACACTACCTTTTGGCATAAAGCTGTTATCTGTTTTTGGTTCACTATTTATGATCTCTGGTTGGTTATCCGATAAAGTCATCAATTTTGCATTAGAAACTTTAACGGCAGCGATCCCTGCTATTGGGCTATTCGGATGAATCAGGAAATGCTATCGCTGATGTCCTCACTCTATTTTGTCTTTCAAGAAGGGTTGATAAAAATAGCGTTAGCTTGGCTGAGAATTGCACCAGTGATGTTTTTATTGCCTTTTTTGAGTAATAAATTGCTTAATGGCGGGATTATTAAAAACTGTGTAGTGGCATATATCGCATTAGGCTTATGGCCCTTTTTTTCAGCGCATGAAATACAATGGGATGAAATTAACTTCGTTGATGTGTTTATTTATGAAATTTCGATTGGGCTCGTATTAGCATTGATATTGGCTCTACCTTTTATGATAGCTAATGTTATTGGTGAGCTCATTGATACACAGCGCGGTGAAACGATTAGCAGTATTGTTGACCCAGCGAGTGGCTCAGAAGCTTCAGAATTGGCAGTTTTATTAAATCATATTACTTGTATGGTGTTTTTAGCTCAGGGAGGCATGTATCAACTTGCGAATATATTTGCGCAAAGTTATCAGTTATTACCTTTTGTCCATGGATTTACGTCATTTAATAGCCTTCCTTTAGGGGAGTGGCTAAACAAAATGGTCATTAACGGCGTTGTTCTGACTGCACCAATATTAGTGACATTATTTATTACAGAGGTTGCTCTAGGGTTATATTCGCGTTTTTGTCCTCAATTAAATGCTTTTTCGTTATCTTTGGCAATAAAATCAATCATCGCATTTTGTGTATTTCTTCTTTATTTTCATAATGAAGTTCCTGACATATTAGTGAATATGATTTCTATTTCTCCATTACGTGATGTATTTCTTTCTTCATAATTGTTATGAGTATAAATAGATATGGCTGAAAAAACAGAAAAGCCTACCGATAAAAAAATTAAAGACTCAGCTAAGAAAGGACAAGGTTTTAAAAGCAAAGATAGTGTTGCAGCAATTGTACTTGTGGTTAGTGCATTTGTTATTGAAGGTGTTTCCAGCTTATATGAACTTGGTGGGTTAATGCGTAAGATATTTTTATCCCCAACAGAGATAAAAATTGATGCATTACTTTGGCAGTTTTTTACTGTCTTTTTAAGCATTGTTTTACCGGTGTTATTTGCTTGCTTCTTATCGGGTACAATTATTTCGTTATTACAAAGTCGCTTTAGACTAGCCAGTGAAGCGATTAAACTTGATTTTACCAAATTAAATCCGATTGCAGGGTTTAAAAAAATATTTTCATTAAACTCATTGAAGGAGCTAGTAAAGGCAATTTTATATTTAATTGTCTTTATTATATCAACATTAGTCTTTTTTATTGTTTGGCGAAAAGATATTTTTATGCTCTACCGAACAATGATTAATGGCATGATTAGTCAATGGGTAAGTTTATGTGTTACGTTTATTATAGTTTTTCTGGCTGTCGCTCTTATTATTATATTGATAGATGCAATTGCTGAATTCTTTTTGTACATTAAAAATTTAAAAATGGAAAAGCAAGAGGTCAAAAAGGAATACAAAGATAATGAGGGAGACCCCCATATTAAGAGTGCACGTCGGGGAATGCACCAAGAGTTACTCTCGGAAGAGGTTAAATCTAATGTTCGTAACTCAACGTTTGTAATGGCAAACCCAACGCATATTGCATTACTTATTTATTATGACTCAGATATTGCGCCATTACCTTTTTTACTTTCTAAAAATAAAGCTTCACAAGCAAAAGCGATTGTGAAATATGCAGAGCAACAAGGTGTCCCTGTAATTAGAGATATTGTACTTGCAAGGCAAATATGGCGCTCATATAAAAATGATAGCTTTATTGATGAAACAGGACTAGAGGATATTATGCAAATAATATCGTGGCTAATGCGTATTGAACTAGTGAAAATGGGAATTGATGTTGATAAGACATTAGAGAAAATCATGAAGGATTAATCGTAGTTATAGAAAGATAGTGAACTTTATTAATTATTTATTTAATAAATCGTTTTTTTAAAGAAAGAAGCAAACTGGTTAATTATGATGCAGGCATAAAGTATATGCATGCATTGCATGTCAACAATAAGGTAAATATATGAATAATACGGAAACAGACAATTTTCAAAGTTCTGACATGGAGGGATTACTTGACAATATCACTTCTGCATTAATGGATGGGGCGACTTATAAAGACATTCACGGTATTCCACAAAGTACGATGGATGGCATTTATTCTTATGCATACGAATTCTATCAGCAAGGTAAATTAAAAGAAGCGGAAACGTTTTTCCGATTTTTAAGTATTTATGATTTCTATAATACAGATTATGTCATGGGGCTGGCGGCTGTCTATCAATTAACGAAGCGTTATGAGAAAGCAACCGAATTATATGCCTTAGCCTTTGTATTAGCAAAAAATGATTACCGCCCACTGTTTCATGCCGGGCAATGTAATTTAATGATGAAAAAGATGAGTGCAGCGATTCATTGTTTTGAAAGTGTTGTGAAAAGTAGTGTGGATATTGATTTACAAAATAAGTCACAAGCGTATTTAAAGACGTTAACAAATAAATTGGTGCGTGTAGAGACTGAAGTAGCAAGCACTAAAATAGCATAAAGGAAATTATATGGTTCAAGTTACTAATTCCAGTAATGAACGAATAAATAATATTCATACCTTTTTACAAGGTAGTAACCCCATTCAATTAGGGGATGAATACGTTAAGTCAGTCTTGGCTTTGGAAACGGCGTGTGAGGAGTTAACGTCAACAGAGCAGATGAAACGCCATCGTACCGAGAGTCAACCCCAGTTAGCGACACCCAAAGTGGCATTTTCGGTGATGCTTAAAGCCGCTGCGGCGAAAGAGGAGCAGATGTTGTTAATAAATACAGGGGGGGCACAAAAAAACAGTTTTAAAGGGGGGGCAGCGTTGATTGAATGTTTTGCTACGTTACGCCAATTGTTACATGGTTTAAATGTTAATGAAATTAATTATCGCCTACAGTTACTTAATTTGGAAACAGACAGGGTACGTGAAAAAGGGGCAAAAATATTAGACGTAATTGAGGATAAAACCCATAAGTCTGAAGCACTACTGACTGAAACTAAAGGGCTAAATTATGAGAAACAAAGAGTCCAAAACTATTTAGATATTCTTCAGAATATGCAGCCCAACATGGACCCCGAGGAAAAAAAGCAAAGAATTAGCGTGGAAAACAAGAAAATTGCTGATTTGAATTTGAAAATTGACAAATTAATTGATGCTTCTAGTGATTATCTAATTTCTGCTGATGAAGATAGAAAACAGCTTAATTCTCTTGTCGATACTGCACCATGCCGTGTTGATATTGACGGTGAAAAATGGGAGAACTCCCTAGCACTATTGACCATGTTGACCGCATCTTTGAAAAAAATGATGAATGAAGACTCTATTCGTAATATGAAAGAGCAAGAAGAGGTGATGGCAACAATCAATGAAGCTTCTCGCAAAGATTCAGAGAAAAAAGCCAAAGAGGCGGAAGAAGCGCAGCGTAAAGCTGATGAAGCGAATAAAGCGGCCTCCTGTGCCAGTAAAATTTTTAGTTACGTGATGCTGGCTGTGTCTGTCATTGCGACGGTTGCCACTTTCGGTGCTGCTGCACCATTAGCGATTGCGGTCGCTGCGGTTGGTATTGCTATCTCCGTTACCGATATCGTTTTGGAAGAAACCGGGCAAAGTAGCCTGATGCAGATGTTGGCCACAGAAATTTCGAGTGTCGTTACTGATATGCTGATTAATTTTGGTGTTTCAGAAGATAAAGCGAAGCAGATTGGCAGTATTGTCGGAATGATTGTGGCGGCAATTGCATTTTTAGCGCTTTCATTAGCGTCAATGTCATCTTTTGTGAAAAACATCGGCAATATTGCGACTAACGCAGTAAAAACGCTGGCTAAAAATGCAGGGACGTTATTGAAAAGTATTATTAAGTCGATGCCAAGTAGTTTGACTAATGCCTTAGGCAATATTGCAAATGGCGCAGGTAAGGTCGGGAAATCGGCAGATGATATGGTGACGCTCACTAAATTGACTAAGTTAGCCGATAGCATTGATGATTTACAGCAAGCAGTAAAAACCACGACAAAGGTAGCGCAAAAAGCCGATGACATGAAAGACATTGTGAAAGCGGCCGATAAAGTAGCAGATCAAGCTGACAATATTACGGGTGCTACCAAAACTGCAGATAAAGCAATCAATTCAGTTAAAACACAAAGTGTCGCAGCGGCTCGTCTTGAAGTGGGTATGAAGGGGACCGGCGCGGTATTAACGGTGGCTAATACCGCAACGACAGGAGGGCTGAATTTACATGCAGCAGGTCAAATACGAGATATGAAAGAAATGCTTGCAGGCATGATGCTTAACAGTGAAACCATTCAAGCCTTGGATGAGTTATTAAAAAATTTATTGAAATCTATGTCGCAAAATTACGAACAATTCGAAGACATGTTTAGTGGCATGCTTACGTCGTTAAATCAATCCGGTCAAACGAAAGCCAATATGCTGAAAACAGCCCGCTTTGCATAGCTAATATAGGAATTTATCAAATGAGTTTTAATATTCAATCAGAATTAAGCAAGCCTGTTTTAGTTCATGAGCCAGCCAGTTTTGGCGGTATTTCTCCTGCAATGAATCGTCATGTAAACACGGGGGAAGCGCATGTCCCGCAAGGTGTACAATTAAATGATGTTCATGTGATGGCATCAGGGGCTGAGATTATGGTGGATAAGCCATTATTAAAGATGTCTCAATTTTCAATTCATGATAATCAAATGTTGTCGGATATCAGGGAATTAGCAGATTCCGATAAGCTAACGACATTGGATGATCTTCATGCATTTCGTACATTAACACCCGAAAGTATCCAGCAGGCAATCAGTAAGGTATTAACTGAAGAAAAAAGCCATATTGAACAGTTGGTTGAAGATGCTCAGTTACCAGATGAAGCGGATTTAAAACAGATATCCCAAGCGATTCAAGTATTGGTTGCTAGTAGTTTTTTCAAAGATTCATCTTCAGGGCAGCTTGAAAGTGATAATCGTAATAGCGGCCAACAGCCTATTGATAGTGTTAAAAACGATACTTTTATTGGCATTATTAGTAACGATTTGATGGTGGAGCTATCGAAAATTATTCGCAAAGTGATGGCAGAGATCAATATTTCAGATCGCCGTATCAGTGCCGATTTTCTGCAATTAAATGCCCAAATGGTACAAGCCTCTGCGGACTCAACAATTCGTGAAGGTAAAGAAACCTTTAAAGGCGCGATGATGGGCTTTTTTACCTCTCTAGCAATTACTGCAGCGGGCAGTGCTTTTCAAGCTAGAGGGCTGCGTCAGCAACAGCAATCGATTAAACATAACCTGGTACCAGGAAATCAAAATATCAGTGGTGCGAGTAAGTTATCTGGGTTAAATGGCAAGGTGGGGAGCGATACAACGAAACCGAATGCCCTGAATTTAACGGGGAAAGAGGGTTCAACTGTGACGTTGAGCAACCAAGCGACACAAAACCAAAAAAATCTTGCGAGCCAAAGAATTGAAGAAGCAAGTAAACGTACAAGATATTTGGGGGTGTCACAGCATGAGAAGCACGACCAAGTGATGAATAAATCTCGCGTACAAATGGGGGTGGCTGAGCAAGCCTCTCGAATGTCAGATAATGCAGGTCAATTAGCAACGACATCAAATCAAGTCAATGTGAAATCGGCAGAAGCAGACAAAATGATGGAACAATCCGTGGCTGATATTGCACGTTCAGTTTCTGCCGATAAAGATAAACAAATTGATAAAAGCCAAGACCTTGCTAAACAAATGCAAGAGTATTTACGTGAAATTCGTGAAGGTAGCTTAAGAACAATGCAAAGCCTGGTAAGAGGTTAGTGTATGGATATCTCAGGTTTGGGTTGCTATAACCCATTAAATATAAAGCCATTGCCACTGTCTTCTTCAGCGATTGAACAAACAAACCTCCCCTTTAAGGGGGAGGTTACCCTTAACCATACACTTGATCTTCATGAGAGGGCATTCGATGCATTTCAGCAAATGGGCTACCGAATTCCAGAGGTAAATATTCAACCTCCGCCAGTAAATGACTCCTTGGAAAACATACAACTCAAAGCAAAAATGCTGGCATACAAACATCAGCATGCTAATGATAGCTACGAAGAGGCGAGAGGGTTATCAGCCAGAAAACAGGTTGCAGATGGTCGACCTCATATCGCAGGGATAAGTCGGGTTATTGAAAATATCTATACGGATTACCAGCAAAAATACGGTGAATTAGTTAAAGCATCAACCCAATATATGCAAGATATGAATACGATGGCGAGTAAGTTATCGCGTTATATGAAGGCGGGAGAAGAAGGAAAAATCAATATTAAATTAGAAGCCACATTAAATGATATGGATGAAATTGTGGCGAAATATTCAGGTACGAGTATGGAGAAAGAAGTAAAGGCAGTGGCAAGCGGAAGTGTTAAGAATAAGGACGCAATAGAGAACTTACAAAACAAAATAAAGAATAAACAAAAGGAGTACAAGAAATTAATGGCGTGGAATATATTAAATATTAATCAGGATAAAATGAATCAATTAAGCTACGATATGGATGAGTATGAAAAGGAAATAGAACAGCTAGAAAAAGATGTTGTCATTAAGGAAGGAGTCAGTATTGGCGAATATTATGGAAAATGGAAACCGGATTTTGATAATGCCAAGCCCTTAATGGAAATTAAAGGGAGTGCGCAAGAGATCGCTTTTTGGGAAAAGAAGCTTTCAGGGCAAGGATTTATTTGTGAAAAGAGCAATGGGACGTTATCTATTTTTCCAGATTTAAAACCGGTTAAAGAAATATTCTATGCATTGAACTACTCCTCTCTTAAATGGGGTGATGAAGGCAGCGATATTTCATCCCAAGAGTTTCAAAGCTTGCAAACAGCCATTGATGGCCAAAAAAATACTATTAATAGCTCAGTGTCTCGTTTATTAGAAACGTTCCGTCAAGATAATAGCCATTTTGAAACTTTAACTCAGTTGCTGATTCAACTCTATAAAGATTTACAGCAATATAATAATGGCTACGTCAATATGTAATTATGAGTTCTAAATACAGTCGTTAATTTTAAATTAATATTAAATATTTAATATATAGAACCACTGAATCGAGTGTTATATGCCTATTTCAAATAATAATCAAATACTATCAGGTATTAAGAGTGTATCGCCTGTACTTAAGCATGATGATGAATCAACCTCACTTTCCAGTAAGATGACATCGGTCAGTAATCATGGAGTAGACGGTGATTTCCCTCTAATGAAAAGTCATCTTTTTGAAGAAAAAAAAGAGATTTGTGACAATGGTGTTGATTTGCATCGTAATAACCGCGGCCAACAAGCCACCACGATAAAGCTATTATTAGAGGGACATGGCCATAAAAATATTAGTGAAAAGATGATCACAACGGCGATGGCGTTAGGCCATGGTGGTGACATTCAGGGGCAAGAGCTACAATACCGCCCTGAAAATGGATTAATTATATTATCATTATTAGATAAAACAGAAGTCACACCGACATTATTATCTTGCGCTGCTAAATTAATTAAACAAACTGCTGAAAGCCCGACGGATAAAAATATTAAGCAGATACTGAAAAAAGAACAAACTAAATTTGATAAACAGATAATAAAATTATTTAATGAAAAAAAAGAGGAATTAACTCAGCGTTTTTTTGAAAAAAATGTGAAACCGGCGATTACAAATATACTGAAATTAAGTCTTCCAGAAAGTACCATTAATCGTTATTCAATAGAATTTTTCTTGGATGCTGGGCTTAATGACAAAAAAAATGAACTGATTGAAAGTGAAATGCAGAGCTACTCGGACTTTAAAGACGATAATTTTGTAGACAAATATCAGCAGATAAATAATATTTTTTCTGCATTAGAAGAAAAAATAGAAATCATTAAGCCATCAATCGTCGATAGCCAGACAGAAACCCCTTCAACGACGCTAGAAGCCAAGCCGGAGGAGACGGTTGCTGGTGGTGCGAACCCCGCAGTTTTAGCCCAAAAGACCCCAGCGACTGAGCCAAAATCGGTGATAAATAATTATTACATCACCCATAATTACAATATGTCAAAAGACATTGCGTCGATTAATAATATAGATGCTAAAACAGGGCAGGTTGAAAATCATCAGTCAGATAACCGAACAGTAGAAAGGGATGATAATCAAAGCCATGAGATGATAGAAGATGCAGTGGGGCCGTCCACTCGATTTAAGGCGCTACCCGAGATGCAAAATGCCAATCGCGATCAGCCTATCTCACAAAAAGAGAATGAACTAAGAGAAAATGCCCCCAAAGAGGTGACTTTATCCGCTGAAGAATTACAGCAAAAGATTGTGCGCGGTGCCCGAATGTCGGCCGGGGAGCTCTCGGCGGATGTGCCGTCAGTCTCTATTGAGGCTAAGCAATCTGAAGAGGTTAATGTATTTCTTCCTAGAACTAATCGGTTTGCTAATCGTTTTAAATCATTAGAGGTCGTCGATGAAGTGACCGGGAAAACGAAAAAAAGTTGGCTGCCAGTAACAGCGGAAGCCGCACCCGTGACGTTAACCACTCAAGGTGTGTTGACGCGTGATCAAGCCGAAAAAGAGCGTTATGGGAAAGAGCCAATTGCGTCAGGTACTGAGAAAATGGGCATTCCTAATAACCCGAATACCGTTGCTAATCGCTTTAAATCAGTCGAAATTGCGGATGAAGTGACGGGGAAAACAAAGAAAAGTTGGCAGCCAGCAACACCGGAAGTCGCACCCGTGACGTTAACCACTCAAGGTGCGTTGACGCGTGATCAAGCCGAAAAAGAGCGTTATGGGAAAGGGCCAATTGCGTCAGGTACTGAGAAAATGGGCATTCCTAATAATACCCATACGTTTAGTAACCAATTTAAACCCGCAAAAATTGTTGATGAAGCCACTGGGAAAACGAAGACAACATGGCGGTTATCTGATGAGAAAACAAGTCAATCAGTTACGTTAACAGAGATGGGGGCGTTAACCCGCAATCAAGCAGATAAAGAACGCTATAACGATAATACAACCCGTTCTGAAAAAGGTTAAGAGATGACAGCACAGAGCTTAGTTCAGCAACAATGGGTAGAGGATAAAATTAAGGAAATCCGCACTTATTCAGGGCTCACGAAGCCTTTCACCATGGACTCAGCCCTAATCAGGGATTTGCATATTGATTCTTTGGAAATGTTGGAGTTGATAGCAGCTATCGAGCAGTATACTGGGCAACCAATTAACGATGAAGTCTGGATGAAATGGTATAACTTACGGGATATTACCGAGTACCTATTGAGTGTCAAATAAACAGATAAAGCCACAGTACTTATTTGAATGTGGCTTTTATTTTTAGGCCATAATTTAACGTATTATTTCAGTCATATAAAATTCATATTTTTGTCATCAAGTGATAATGCTCACAAAATAGCATACCCTCGTTTGCTTAAATCTACGCGCGTAGACTATCCTTTAAGTAAATAAAAGCGCCAGTTAGATTTTTTTGATTAAATTAATAGGCTTCGCGCCAACACCAAGGGTTCATCACTATGGCTACACAATTAAATGCCGATACAAGCCAGCAAGCTGCACAAGAGCGGTTAAGCACGCCAGAAGGGAAGAAAGATTTCCGGCGGGCGATTTTTTCTTGTTGGTTAGGCACAACCATGGAATATGCAGACTTTGCTCTCTATGGTTTAGCGGCAGGTATTATTTTCGGCGATGTTTTCTTTCCAGATGCAACACCGATTATGGCACTACTCTCAAGCTTTGCGGCCTATTCAGTTGGGTTTATCGCACGTCCAATAGGCGCATTATTTTTTGGTTGGTTAGGGGATAAACATGGCCGAAAAATGGTCATGGTAATCACGATTGCCTTGATGGGGTTATCGACCACATTAATTGGTGCGATACCCAGCCACGCACAAATTGGTGTTTGGGCGCCGGTCTGTTTGGTTATCTTGCGGTTTGCTCAAGGGCTAGGGGCGGGAGCTGAATTATCTGGCGGTACGGTGATGCTGGGGGAATATGCACCAGTGAAACGCCGTGGCTTAGTTTCTTCGATTATTGCATTAGGTTCCAACAGCGGGACATTACTGGCTTCGATGCTTTGGCTGATAGTGTTACAAATGGACAAAGAAAGCTTAATGTCATGGGGATGGCGTATTCCTTTCCTTGGCAGTATTTTGATCGCATTGGCGGCGTTATTTATTCGTCAACATATGCGCGAAACACCTGTCTTTGAGCGCCAAAAAGCGCAATTGGCAGAAGAGCGTCGCCTTGCATTGGAATCTGATGCCGTGGCTCATCCAGTTGATAACCGTTCATTTTGGAAAAAAACGCGGGCATTTTGGACAATGGTAGGGTTACGCATCGGTGAAAATGGCCCATCTTACCTTGCCCAAGGTTTTATCATCGGTTATGTGACGAAGATATTGATGGTGGATAAATCAGTACCGACAACGGCGGTTTTGATAGCGTCAATTCTTGGTTTTGCCATTATCCCATTTGCAGGTTGGCTATCCGACCGATTTGGGCGTCGCATTGTTTATCGCTGGTTCTGTTTCCTATTGATGTTGTATGCCGTACCAGCGTTTATGTTATTAGACTCTCGCGAACCGATGATTGTCATCCCAACGATTGTGGTTGGAATGGGGTTAGCATCACTGGGGATTTTCGGAGTACAAGCGGCTTGGGGCGTGGAGTTATTTGGGGTGCGTAATCGCTATACTAAAATGGCTTTCGCTAAAGAACTTGGCTCTATTCTATCTGGTGGTACAGCGCCATTAGTGGCAGCGGCATTATTGTCTTGGACAGGTCAGTGGTGGCCAATTGCTGTCTACTTTATTGGGATGGCATGCATTGGCTTGGTGACTACATTCTTTGCGCCAGAAACTCGAGGTCGTGACCTGAATCTCCCTGAAGATGCGATATAAGTGAGCAGGGTTGTATATAAAAATCAGAGCGACTGTTATTCTTTGGCGAATTGATATTTGAAAAAGGAATTGCTGAGTGTCTGATACGAACCTCCGTAAAGTGACGCGGGTAGATGTTGCCCGCGAAGCCGGAACCTCGGTTGCGGTAGTCAGTTATGTGATTAACAATGGCCCTCGTCCGGTAGCTGAGGCAACACGGCAAAAGGTGTTAGCAGCAATCAAAAAAACGGGGTATCGGCCAAATGGTATTGCAAAAGCCCTAGCGTCGGGTAGCACTCAAACCTATGGGTTAGTGATCCCCGATATCTCTAACCCGTTTTTAGCTTCTATTGCGCATGCCTTACAGCGAGAAGCGTTTAAATATGGGCATGTTTTGTTGCTGGGTGATGCGGGGGATTCACGGGTTCGTGAAAAAGAGCTGATTAATAACCTGTTGTTAAGGCAAGTTGAAGGCCTCATTTATACCAGTGTTGACCGGCATCCCTATGTTGATTTAATTCAGTCATCAGGCACGCCTTGTGTGATGCTTGATAGGATTGAGGCCACAGAAGGGATCAGTACCATTCAAGTAAATGAGAAGCTCGCAGCCTATAAAATTACGCGTCATCTCATTAAGCATGGTTATCAAAATATTGGAATTATTTGTGGCCCAAATGAGATGCTCAATACCCAAGATCGCTTGAATGGTTGGAAAACGGCACTCACAGAAGCGGACTTAACGATACACCAAAAATGGATTTTATCGGGGGAATATACCCGTGATTGGGGCTACCAAGCTATCTATCAGATGCGGGAAGAAGGGTTCCCCGAAGCCATTTTTGCTACGAATGAATTACAAGCTTTTGGTTGTTTAAAAGCCTTGGCTGAATTAAAAATGCGTGTACCCGAAGACATCGCTTTAGTGTGTTTTAACGGTACTGTGCAATCAGAGTATACCGTTCCAACTCTCACAACTGTTCGCCAGCCTGTTGATAAAATAGCGCAAAGAGCGATACAGATTTTACAAAATTGGCCATCTAAAGAAGCCATCTGTGAAGTGGATTTTGAGTTACAAATCGGGCACTCGTGCGGGTGCTGATTATTTATTGTTTCAGGGAAATTTATGCGTTTAATTATAGATTGCGACCCCGGCAACGGGGTTGCAGGCGCCAATGTTGATGATGGGCTGGCACTTGCATTAGCCATCGCCGCGCCTGAAATCCAGCTTGATATGATCACCACGGTTTCAGGGAATACACCCAGTGAAGTCGGGTTCAATGTCGCGAGTCATTTAGTAAATTCTTTGGGTGAAAACATCCCTGTCTATCGGGGGGCATCATCCGCGTTGGTTGAGGCCATCGGGCCGTGGCGTGAGTTGCTTGATAATGGTGCCGAGCGGGCACAACTTAAGCACCTATGGGATTCTGTCCCGCCAGTACCGTGTTTACCGAAATCTATCCCAGAAGCGGCACTGCGTATGGGGGAATTGGTGTGTCAGAACCCAAAACAAATTACCATCATTGCGATTGGCCCGTTAACCAATATCGCGATGGCACTGCAATTGTTCCCCGAAATGGCTCAAAATGTAGCGCAAATTGTCATTATGGGGGCTGTTTTTAATGTTCCTGGTTATGTTAAAGACACAAACTTTGGCCTTGATCCTGAAGCGGCTCATGCGGTATTGAGTAGTGGGGCAAATATTACCTTAGTGCCAATGGATGTGACCGTGCAAACGCAGATGGTGCACAGTGACCTTGACAGGTTTGCTTCATTACAATCCCCCCTTAGCCAATTTCTGGTGAGCACGATGCGCCCGTGGATTGATTATTCACGAGCCACAAGGCAGCTGCCGGGTTGTTGGATCCACGATGTGCTTACTGTGGCGTGGTTACTTGATAAAAGTATTGCTACTTATGAGAAAAAACAGGTGGGAATAGAGCTGCAAGGGGCACTGCGAGGCAAAAGTTTTTACTATGATGCTTTGCGTTTGCGCATTGGTATACCCGCACCAACCACAGAGCCTATTACCGTATTGCAATCGGTGGATAATCAGCGCCTACTCGATTTGATTTTTCAATCGATTAGTGGATACAGGGCAAAATCGATATAAAAGATGAAGATATAGCGCCAATCAGGCGCTATGAGGTTGTTGACAAAGCGGGATAAAAGCGTGGTTTTTCCCGCTTTGTGTTATCAGCCGAAAATCAATGAATTGATTTTCCTAGCTTATTTTCAAAACCTATTAGATTTGCCGCCAAACATAGTATGTTTGCCAGCAGTCTGATAGCGCCATTAGGCGCTATGTTTATGTGAAAGCCTAACTGACTGATTTTTGCATCACACCGTGGGCCAGCTTTCCTTTATGGAAAGTCGCATGACGTGGTGAAATACGAGCCACGGCTTCTGCGGAGCAAGATGCATCCACCAACACAAAGCTTGCGTCATCCCCTTTTGCTGGCCAAACTTGCTGACCTTTTTCATTCAGTGGAAGAATGTTTCCTGTCGCAATGGCGAGTGAGCGGGACAGCGCGAGCTCATCAGGACGAGTATACAGCTGGGCGTATAAATTGGCTTTTTCCAACATATCACCAAGGCCAAATGGTGACCAATGGTCGACCACGCTATCCGTTCCGGTCATCACAAAGACACCATTTTTATTGAGTGTCTTCAATGGCATATGCAATGTACCAATCGGCACAGTTGAGGCAATAGTGATCTGTTGTTCTGCGAGCTGTTTCGCGGTTTTCTCTGCTTGTTCAGGGCTCAATGTTGCCAATGCAAAGGCATGGCTGATGGTGACTTTGCCCCGTAGGCTGCGGTTTTCATCCACAGTTTTGATCATATATTCAATGGCGGCAAAGCCAGCAGGACTTGTTTCATGTAAATGAATATCGACGCCTTTATTATAATCGAGAGCGATTTGGAACATCGTATCAAGGGATTTTTCCATCGCGCCATCGACGTTTGTTGGGTCTAATCCCCCCACATAGTGTGCGCCAGCTTGCATGGCTTCACGCATCAAACCTTCTGATTTTGAAAGTAATAATCCATGTTGAGGAAATGCAACGATTTCACAAGTAAGGTCTTGTTGGTGGTCATTAAGGACTTTTTGTAGGGCGTCTAAATTTTTTAAACCAGAAACGGGCTCAATATTACAATGGCTACGAGCAATGGTTGATCCGTGGGATTGGATCAACGCGATCAGCGCATTCGCTCTTTCTTCCGTGAAAGGCTGTAATTCAGGTAGCAATTTTTGCTCTAACGCGATCATATCCATAATCGTTTTACCTTCACGGGACTGTGGCGCTTGCCATGGCCCACCATAGAAGGTTTTATCAAGGTGGATATGCATGTCGCGAAAGGCCGGTAGCATGAGTTTGCCTTGCGCACTATAGGCATTCAATGTGCCATCTGCATGTTGTTTATTGGGTAAAACGGCCGCAATTTTACCGTCACGGATTTCTACGGTATATAAGGCGGTTTGGGTGCCGACGACCGTCGAATCATGGTAATTAAAACCCGTTTCGAGTAACACCTCATCGAGGTAATAATGTTTATCCGTGATACTGGATTGGCCTGCTGTTTGGCTAGCTTGGCTTTCGGCGGATGCAAGCCCTGATACAGCGCCAAATAGCGTACAAGCGGCAGCTACTTTTGCGCTGGTGGAAAGGAACTCTCTTCTGCCGGATGATTTTTCTGCTTTCATAGAAACTCCTAGTGATATCCATTTACTGCCGAATTTCCTGTTTTTAAGCGATACTTATCCACCCAGATCGTTATCAAACGATCTGAGGGATACTGCAGTTTGCGACTAACAAAAAATTCGCATGATCCAGATTATAGAAACTTACCCTTGAACAATGTGGGTTCCAGTTTCACCGCGTAAGGCTTCTGGTAGTTTTTCAGGGGTGGTGATGATCACTCGTTTACCACCGTTGGCAATAAACGATAGGCTGGCTTCAATTTTCGGTAGCATGCTACCCGCAGGGAAATGGCCTTCTTCCATATAGCGTTGCATATCGCTTGTTGAAGTTTCACCAAGAGCTTGCTGCTCAGGCTTACCGAAGTGAATACACACCTTCTCGACACCTGTGGTGATAATCAAAATATCGGCGTTTAATTCTTTTGCCAGTAATGTCGTAGAGAGGTCTTTATCTATCACGGCATCAACGCTTTGGCATCCGCCATTGCCATTATCAATGACAGGGATCCCACCACCACCGGCAGCGACCACCACATAGTCATGTTCGGTTAAGGTACGAATTGCTTTCGACTCAATGACACGTTTAGGTTCTGGAGATGCGACCACACGGCGATAGCCACGGCCTGAGTCTTCAACAAAATGCCAACTTGGGTTTTCCTGTTGTAATTGTTGAGCCTGTTGTTCGGTAAAAAATGCCCCAATGGGTTTAGTTGGCGCACTGAAGTTAGGATCATTTTTATCCACTTCAACTTGGGTAACCACGGTAATGGCTTGGCGATTATGGCGTTTCGCGAGCACGTTAGTCAGCGCTTGCTGAACTAAATAACCGATACCCCCTTGGGTATCAGCGACACAGTTAGCAAGAGGGGTTAACGGTAACCCTTCTGTTTCGTGTGCAATCTCTGCACGGCGCAAATCTAATCCAACTTGAGGTCCATTACCATGGGTCAAAACAATGTTGTAATTGCCTTCAAGCATGTCACTAATGTGTAGCGCCACTTCTTGAACGGCTTTTTCTTGAGCTTCGATAGACTGGCTGTTGTTATCTTTGATAATACTGTTGCCCCCGATGGCAACAACCACGAGTTCTTTCATTGTTAATGTTTCCTGATACAGAGATTTAGCTGATAGTAGGTGTACTGCGCACACCTACTATAAAGGTTGGCTTGGTTACACTGACTTACTGAGTTTTTCAGATTTTTCAGCTTGTTGTTGTTCTACCGATTTACGGCTATCTAAAAAATGCTTGAGTACAAATAAAGCCGCCATCATGAGGTATGCATAAACAAACATCAAGGTTGAACCGGTTGCAATTCCTACCGCTGGGGAGTGAATAATTCCGAAGAACACTAATATCGCGCCTGCTGCTGCGGCAACTGCACCACGTAGCGGTTGATTTAAGATAGCGAAGATAGCGATACAACCCCATAGCATACTTGCCAGTGGTGCCCCATTACCTAAGTGGACAAGCCCTTGGTAGTAAACGCCTTTGTGCAGTAATGTTTCGATACCAATGGCTTGTGCTGACGTACCCGCTGCACCCATTACGCTATTGACCATTGTCAGTGCCCAGTTAGCAATCCATGGGAACAGACAGATAAAGATAACGGGAACTTCAATTTTCGGTGTTTCTCGCACAACTTGGTTGGCGGTGACGACCCCGATGAATACCAATATCGGTACGATAGCGGTCATTGGAATGATAGCTAACATGAAGGCACCGATACCGAATAGTGGTACGATAAACATGGTGATACCGGATGCTAATGTATAACCCACGCTTGCTCCCATGGCTTTCCAACCTGCGTGACCTACGTAAACAGTGACAGGGAATGGGTTACCCATAAAACAGCCAACTGTCGATGATAAACCGTTAGCTAACATGACTTTACGCGTATTGTATTCATCACCTGCAGCATGCGCACTTTCAATATTTTCAAGGTCAAAAATATAGTTAGCTAAGCCAAGTGGCACCGCTGATGCTAAGTAAGGTAAAGCGTGTGGCAGGCCTTGGAAGAAACTATCAATATGAATACCCGGTGGGTTGAAACCAAATGATGCCATTGAGTCTTTGATTGCTTCCGCACTTTGCAAGCCAGAAACCCATGCCAATACTGTACCGGCAATTAGCAGCAATAAGCCAGTTGGGATGCGAGCAAAAATCGGTTTTTTACCAAACCAGTTAATGAAGATTAATAACAGCACAATGAATGAAACCGTTGGGGCTTCAAATGCTTGCAGCATTGGGTTCATCGCCAGTAACAGTAACCCTAAACCGGATAAACAGGATAACAGTACGGTGCGTGGGATCATCTTACGGATGGTTTCACCTAAGAAAGAACCACCGACGAGGATCATCGACTCAACAAAACACCAAACCAGCGCGATTTGGATCGCAAATTCCGCATTCTGTGTGGTTTGGTAGACCGGCATGATAACTAAGAACGTCACTGTAAAGATAGAAGGCGCACTCGGCCCTGATGGTAAAGCGGTGACGTCATTGCGCCCGGTTTGCTTGATCATTTGCTGACCAAAGTAAGCATAGCTCACACTGGCAAGTAAAACAGCGAAACCAAAGGCGGGAGCGATACGACCGTAAACAATTTCAGATGGGATGCCGACAACGAAAATTAACAGGCCCATCATGGTGAGTAGGTTGGTTAGGTTGTTGGTCATTAAGCCGAAGTAGGCGGCCAAATCCCCACGTTTCCACTTGATTTTGAATATACTCATTTTAAGTATTCCCCTGTATACCCGTCATACTTTGAACCGCAGCGTTGTTGGCTGCATTCACTCGCCCTAGTCACATACTTATGTATGCTCCTAGGGTCTCGTTTACTTGCCGCCTAGCTGCAATTCAAATTATTTAGGGTATGTTCCTATATTTTGAGTTACAGCACTGTTTTTCAAATAAAATCAATCAGGGTATTCGTTTTATTTTTATTGCCCAACCGGAGTTGGGCGTCTTTTTTTATGGCTGAAAACTAAGCATATTTCTGTGCGTAAGACAGCATGGCCTTTTCAAAGCAATCAAACGGCGGGTGAACAATACCTGCGCCAATCATACCGATTCCCGCATCTTTATGGGCAATCGCGGTGTTGATAACCGGTAGAATGCCGCTGGCAGAAACTTTTGTGATATCAATGGCGGTAGGGATACCCATAAAGCCCAATAATGGAATAGTGACATTCGGGTTTTCACCTAAGGTGATTTCACGCATTTGGCGAGAGAAATCGACCGCTTCTTCTACCGTACCACCAACCAGCGCAACGATGGCGGGTGCGGTTGCCATCGCAAATCCACCAATACCGTAGGTTTCTGTGATAGCGGAGTCACCGATATCTAAACCAGAGTCTTCTGGTTTGTAGCCCGCAAACATTGGGCCAATAACTTGCTGAGAAGGACCTGTGAACCATTGACCTGGTAACCCACTGATGCGTAAACCAAATTCATAGCCATTACGCGCCATGGTCGTAACAACGGTGCTGTATTCGATGCCGTGAGCCGCATCCATTGATGCTTTACACATCGCCATCCACGTTGGGCCGGAGAAGTAATCGCTGCTTGCAACAAAATCAAACACTTCCTTTTGTTGTGCAACAGAGAAATCAGTTTGAATGATCCCTGTTGTAAGCGCTTGGATAAGTAAGGCTGTTCCTGCATTGTTACGGTTATGACACTCATCGCCCATATGCAGTGCTTGCGCAAGCATCAAACGTAGGTCGATTTCACCAACGATTTTCATTGCGTCGCGTAGCATTGGGCCTAAAACATCACGCATCCAATTTAAACGGTCGATGACGCTTTGGTCATTGGCACCCATGCGTAAGATTTTCGCCATTTGTTCGCTGAGGTTAGTGAACGCACGGTTACCATAGGTTTTGTTCTCAACAATGTGCATAAACATTGAAGCTGAAGTCACACCTGCCATCGAACCGACGCAATCATGTTCATGGCAAGGTGAGAAGATGATTTCACCGGAGGCCGCAACACGCTCGGCATCCGCTAAATCTTTTGCCAAGCCTTCGAAAACCAACGCACCAGTCACCGCACCTTTCATTGCGCCACACATATCTTTCCAAGCGACAGGTGGGCCAGCGTGCAGGATAGTATTTTTGGTCATGCCGGGAACGACATTAATGGCTTGGTCATAGCCGACTAATACAGGTTGAGATTGAATGATCCGCTCGAGAGCTTGTGCGTTAGCCGCTGCAATTTTGGCTTGTAATGCTTCATTGCCTTCAATTTGGTCGAGTGCACGGATAACTGCTACGTTTCCTTGTCCCGGTGGTGTCCAATTTAAGTGAGTGACAGGAACATGTTGTTTTTTCAGGTCATCACTGAACATTTCGATACCAACGTTGATGACATTTAATGGCTGCTTAAATAATGAAGTCATTATGCTTTCTCCCCTTTCCATACAAACTCACGCCCTAATAAACCAGTATTGGTGCTGCTACTTGCCCAGATGACTCCAGCATCTGTTAGCATTTTGACTTGTGCATCCATCGATGGGGTGTCTTGGTCAGTGCCCAGTACATAGCCTAAAATTTCTAATTCACGGCCATCTTGTTTGGCGATGTTTTTGGCTTCTTTAATCGCATCAATCATGACACCCACAGGGTCTTCATGTGATCCAAAACCTAAAACGAAGTCCATCATAATGACGCCCACTTCAGGGTCGCGAGCTTCTTGCAGTAAACGTTCAATACGGTTGGTTGGGTCGATCATTGGGTGCGGTTTACCGTTGGTAAAGTCGTCATCACCAAAATCGAGGAAGGTGTGCGCAATACTTTTATTGAGGTCTTTTAAGCGATAGTCAGGGTTTGGTTGAATATTGCTGTAAACATCATCGTATTTTTCCAGCGCGGCAAACATCGCTTCGTCACATAGCGTTCCACCGCAGAATAAGCCACGAATGTATTTCTGCTCAGGCTTCAGTTTGGCTCTAACTTCATCAATTAGTGGTAAATTAAGCGGGTGTAAATCTAAATCTTCTTTGCGAATACCGGTTAATAGAACGGCTTTCAGTGCCGCTTCTTTGGTGCTTTGGGCGAAGGTTAAACCCGGTTTGTCTTCTGGTAGTGGTTGGCTACCTAAGAAACACACAACAACCGGTTTATGGCATTTTTCCGCTTGCTCTAGCACTTTTTTAGCTACGCTAGGGGCTGGTGGCTTAGAAATCAGTGCGATAACTTGGGTTTCATCATCAGCATCGAGCATTTTTAGTGCATCAATCATCATGATACCGCCAATTTTTTCGCTTAAATCGCGACCACCAGTACCAATTAATTGAGAAACGCCTGCACCAAATTCGTGAATACGGACGCTGAGTTCTTGGCTACCCGTACCGGATGCACCGATGATACCAATGCTGCCACGGCGTACATCGTTACCAAAGCATAATGCGGTGCCATTGATAATAGCAGTTCCGCAGTCTGGACCCATCATTAGCAAGCCTTTCTTGCTAGCAAGTTGTTTGAGCGCGAGTTCATCTTCAATGGAGACGTTATCGGAAAACAGCATAACGTTGAGGTCATTTTCTAGTGCAATGCGCGCTTCACGGGCTGCAAACTGACCGTTCACTGAAATGACGGCAAGGTTGGCATTTGGGATATGTGTTTTCGCTGAATTAATAGTGGCATATTTAGCTTCATGCTGCCCGCCACCTTGGTTTTTCTTATTAAATAATTCTTCGATAGCAATTAATGTGGCTTCGTTAGCATCATCGCTTGGGCCTTTAATGACAATCATTAAATCGCCATTTTTGGCCTCTTCTAATTCAGGTGTTAGTAACCCTAAATTACGTAAAACGCCTTTGTTCATTTCTGTTGCCATCGCGACAAAGGCTTGCTCGACATTATCGAGCTGGTTGGCTTTGGTGGAAATAGACATCAATGAGACTGAATCGAAATAGGTATTCTTCTTTATGACAACTTTAGTCGACATAGTTTTCTCCGAAATAATGGGTGATATACAGGGCATCTCGCAAGCCAAATAGCATGTCGCTGCCAGAACTCGACCCGATATTTAAAATCTCTAAAAATTGTGGATAAATATTGGTTTCTTTCGCATCAACTAATGATTGAATTAATTGCTGCATATTTTCGCGATATTCTCGGTTTAACGCTTTTTCTAATGTGATGGCGCTGATTGGTGTCGTTTGGCCTAAGCTTTGGGTTATTCCCTTAAAAAATTCAGGGTGAAAAGTGGCAACTGGATGACCGATTAATAATAAAAATGCCATTAACCCAACTAAGTAATCATCTCCTGAAGGAGTTAGCCCGATACCCAATCCAACAAACTGGCGGATCACATAAACAATATTTTCTTTATCTTTCTTAATTATTGATTCAATCAATTCAGAGCGTAATTGAACCAATTGCTTCGTCATAGAGAGATAAAAAAAATTATCTCCCTGATATTTAAATAGAGAGCTTTTATTTTCAGTTAAGATTAAATCCAAATTACTTATTTGTTTTTCGATATATAATAAATAACTTGGTTTTTTCAGTTTGTTATCATTAAAGTTGATAACTGGTTGCTGCCATTCTTTGCATAAAGAAAATGATAATAAATAATTATTACCAACCAATATTTCTTTATTTAATAAATTAATGGACTCTCCCTCTTTAATATCGAAAAGAGAAAAGTCTTTATTGATTAATCGGCAACTATTTGGAGCATTATCTAACTGAGAACAAAGCAATGTATAAAGTGCATTATCAATAGAAAAGTTAATGGCTTTATTAAATACTTGTTCTATCGTTCCTTGGGGGGAGGGCTGATGCAACAGATTGAGAAAATGTGTATCAGCCGTTAACCCGTATAACCTTTGCCGATGAGATATGGATGCGTTCACATGCCTCCTTATCCTATTTAGAGTCTATGATTTCGCTATGCCCCTGCTGCAATCAGTAACTCAGCAATCTCGCTGTAGCCTTTTTCGTGTGCTAACTCTAATGGTTTTTTACCATATTTATCCGTCATATGAGGGTTCGCACCGTGGTCTAATAGCAATTTAACGATTTGCTGCTGTTTTTCACCGCCATCATTTAACACGATAGCTTCTAATAGTGGTGTCCAACCAACAAAGTTGGTGTGATTGACATTAATATCGGTTTTTTCAAGTAGTTCGCGAACAATTTCCACGTGGCCTTTTTCGCTGGCTGGTGTAATTCCCACGCCACCAAAACGGGTTAATAAGTCTAAATTTGGTTTTGCAGGTAAGACAATGCGTAATAAAGTGAGGTCATTATTAAGACAGCTTAATAAAAAAGGGTTAAAACAAGTTTGGTCTTGTTTATTAATATCGGCCCCTGCATTAATGAGGAAAGAGACACATTCATAATGTTTGTTTAGGCTTGCATTAACAATCGCAGTGCGACCTTGGCGGTTAGTGATATTAATATCCACACCTTTTTCGAGACAACTTTTTAATAACTCTAATTGCCCTTGTTCAGCTGCGGTTAAAAAATCGTGAGCGAGAGTACTGGCTGTCATCATTTCCCCTTAGGTTGGTTTATTGCTATCACCAACATAGATAAAGACAATTTAAAGATTATTTATGATGGTTAGAGCATAGCAATTGTCATTAATAAAAAGAATCCATTTAAATTTAATTCATCAATGAGGCGTTTGATTGTTGAATTCAATTCAATAATCCACCTTTTTTGTGCGTGTGAGCATCCTTTTTTAGCGTTTTTTGATGATTTATGGCTATTTTGTGGCCCAAACTGTGTGATTTTTTTTGTTAATTAAAATCGAAAACCATGATTTACTCAGTTCTGTGATAGACATCAAATTGAAAGTTTTTAATTTGTTAAATATGTAATTTTATTGATCGCGACTGTATCGAATGTTAATACTTAGTTTGCCTATTTAATTCAATAATATTAGGTATTTCGAATATTAATAGTGACTTTAAAGGTAGGGTTTTTACTTGGGAAAAATGCATATCAAATTTAATCTATTCCAGTTGTTAATAATTCTGTTAAGCTATAAAAATATGCTCGAAAAATAATCTGATTTTTACGTTATTGAATTTTATTCACATAAAAACATGATTTGTCTAAATTTTAAACATTTTTGGCGGTGGGTATGAACTCAATTTTTACGGAAGAAAACTTACTGACTTACACAACAGCGGCGAAGTTTGCGAGTTTTAGTAAAGCAGCGGAAGAATTAGGCGTGACCACCTCTGCGGTGAGCTATACCATCAAACGTATTGAAACCTATTTAGATGTCGCGTTATTTATTCGTAATACCCGTAATATTGAACTCACAGAAGCAGGGTATTATTTTTATCGCAAAGCAACCGACTTGCTCAATAATTTCCATTCTATTCAAAAAAGTATTTATTCCATTGAGCAAGGGATTGAAGCGCGGGTACGTATCTGTATTAATCAGTTATTATATACGCCGTATCATACCGCTAAGTTATTGCAAATATTAAAAAAACAGTTTGCTACCTGCCACATCACTGTGACAACCGAGGTGTATAATGGGGTTTGGGATGCCATTATTAATAACCATGCAGATATTGCGATTGGTGCTCCGGGTACGTTGATGGATGGCGGTGGAATTGACTACACTGAAATCGGTGCGATTCACTGGCAATTTGCTATCGCTGCCACACACCCATTGGCACTGATGCCAGAGCCCATCGCTGAGAGCCAGCTGCGCCTTTATCCCAATATTATGGTGGAAGATACCGCGCATACCATTAATAAGCGGGTGGGTTGGCTGTTACATGGGCAAGAAGCCATTCAAGTACCTGATTTTAATACTAAATGCCAGTGTCAGATATTAGGTGAAGGGATTGGGTTTTTACCCGATTACATGATCAAAGACCATGTTAAACATGGTTTGTTGGTAACAAAACAAATTCAGAACCCACGGCAAGATTCCCATATGCTATTAGCCACACA
The DNA here is from genome assembly GCF_028482225.1 of Providencia sp. PROV130. Classification (NCBI taxonomy): domain Bacteria; kingdom Pseudomonadati; phylum Pseudomonadota; class Gammaproteobacteria; order Enterobacterales; family Morganellaceae; genus Providencia; species Providencia sp. PROV130. The sequence goes on from NZ_JAMPQC010000017.1 coordinate 51,699, forward strand.
ACATTCGGCTACTGGGCTTGTGACGCAGTGGATCCGTAAAGAATTTGGCGAAAAGGGGGTTCTAGCAGAGCTCTACAGCGATCTCCTAAAACCCATCAATTAGTCTTATTGGCTAGCGACATCAAGGGCTTTATCGATAGCATCGGGGATCACTGAACCGTGGTTTTTGCCGTCGAATAACCTAAATTTACAGTGCCTTTGGTGGTTTGCAATCTCAGTGCAAACTTGGCGTGTGCTAATCCAACTTTTGCGCGCTTGGTAATTTTGCACTTGTTCGGCGCTCAATTTGGATAAATCAGGGCTCTCTTCTAAACCGCCTAAAGTCACAAACAGGGGGGAAGCCGTTTGTTTAGCTGTCAGCTTCGCTAAATCCACCATACTTCCTTTACCCCACCATAATGACGGGCTGGCAGAAACATAAAACTGAAAATCATCCGGTTGTTGTTGGTACGCCATCAAGGTAAATAATCCACCAAATGAATGGCCAAATAGGGTTTGCTTGCTTTTATCAATAGGAAACTGTTTTTCTGCCCATGGGCGAATAGTGTCAGTTAAAAATTGGTATAGCGCAGGGGAACCGCCCCCTTGTTTAAATTCGTCACCCGCAACAGGGGGAGTATAGTCGTAGGTTCGCCATGCTTTTGGAAAGGCTTCATCGATGGGGTAACCAATCCCAATAATAATCGGTAGTTTATCCGCTGGCAGCTTTTCAACTGCGCGATTAACCGCTTTGGGGTATAAACCATTACCATCAAGCATATACAGGATAGGGCGTTGTGCGGTGACATTATAGGGTACTGCACTGTAAATGCGCAGCGCACGGTCACCGTAAGTCATATCCGTTTGTTGGATATCATAAAATTGGCCGACTGTTTTATCCAAGGGTGGAATAGTCTGGCTTGGGCGGGAAAATGCGGAACTGGTCATACACAGCAATATGCCACTTAATATGATTTTATTCATTTATTGAGTCTATTTAAGGGTTTTGAGGGTATACCTGAAACAGGCACACCCCCAGAGTTAATTAGAAGCTAACGTTAACGTTCGCCCAATAACGGCGTCCATCTTCAACATCCCAGTTTCCATCAACTTTATCAATTTTAGGCCCTTTTTCATTACCAATATTTAGCACCGCAAAGTTTAGCTTGGTGTTTTTAAATAATTGGTAGGTTGCGCCCACATCCATGGTGGTATAGCCACTACGATAGCGAGGTACTTTAGAACCATTACGTTGTGCTGCCCACACCTGTTTTCCTTCATAATGTGCACGTGTGTATAAGGTGAGGTCTTCATTGAAGTTCCAATCCAACTTCGCATTAGCGATATGTTTTGGTGTTTTATCCAATGGATAGCCTTTTAAGGAAATACCATTACCTAATTTCTCATCATCACTTTTACGTTCTGAATCGGTGTATGTGTAATTTAGGTTAAGATTCCAATCCTGTGCGATAGGAATGCCCGTTGCAACTTCAACACCTTTGATGTTTGCTTTACCCACATTATCGTAGGTATATAACGTGAGGTTAGGGTGGTTAGGATCAGGTTGGTTAAGTGAGTAACTAGTCAGCTTGTTTTTGAAGTCGGTATTAAAGAAGGTTAAGCTCGCATTAAAGCCTGACTCATGGTTATAGGCAATGCTAATTTCTTCACTGACACTTTTTTCCGGTTTGAGGTCTGGATTACCGTAGATAATCCCGTTCCCACCTTGGGTAGAGGTGCCATAACCTTTACTGATTTCACGTAATGTAGGCGCACGGAAAGCAGAAGAAACTCCCCCTTTAATGGTGATTTCATCCGTCAGATAATAAACGGCATAACCCCTTGGGTTCCAATGGTTACCATAGGTTTCGTGGTGATCTAAACGTAGGCCTCCCGTTAAGATCAGATCATCTGTTGCGGTAAACTCATTTTCCACAAACAGTGCTGATTGATCGACTGACATACTGGTTTTTTCCATTACGCCTTTTGAAACCAAAGAGCTGTCTTTCAATTTAGAGTACTGGTATTGCCCACCAACGGTTAGGATATTGTCCGGCAGGAAAGCCACCACTTTTCCATCAACAACGGTATTGGTGATTTCTGGTACGCGAGCCTCATAGCCGCCTTCCCAATGGCCTGTAGTTTGATTACGGTCTTGGGATTTTATTTTACGTTTGGTTTTTTCTTGGTAAACACTTAGCTCAGTATTAAAAGAATCCCACTCACCTTTATAAGTCAGAGCTGCGTGGTTACGGTCGTTATGCCACTCTTCTTTAGAGTTATATTGCTTGTCTCCACCACGAATTTCATATTCAGCACCAGATTTACCTGGTGTCGATGTTTTCTCTTGAGTACTACGACCTGCTTCTAGTAAGAAGGTTTGGTTCTCTTGTGGTGTAAAGGTTAATTTAGCTGTTAAGCTGCGGTTATCACGCTGATGATGACCTTCTAAGATTTTATCTTCCTGACGGTAGTTACCACCACCATATAATTGCAGACCAAGTTTATCTTGAATTAATGGGCCAGACAGATAGAAGTTACCGTCAGTCGAGTTACCGCTATCACTGTTTTCTTGGATAATAGCCCCAGTGGTGACGCTGCCATGCCATTCATTAGTCACTTTTTTAGTGATGATATTGATAACACCACCCATTGCATCGGAACCATACAGGGAGGACATAGGTCCACGGATCACTTCGATGCGTTCAATCGCTTCGACAGGTGGCATAAAGCCCGCTTCAAAGCCACCGCTGCCATTTGGACGTGATTCACGGCTGTTTTGACGGCGCCCATCGACCAATATCAGCGTGTATTCGCCGGGTAAGCCACGGATATTAATATCTTGTTTGTTTGCAGCACCAACGATACTCACCCCTTCCACGTCTTTCACGGCGTCGGCGAGGTCACGGACAGGTTTATTTTGTAATTGGTCTGCACTGATCACGGTCACGCTAGCAGGGGCATCACGCAGTTGTTGCGAGAAGCCTGATGCACTGACGACCATGGTATCTGTTTTATTGTCTGCTGCTGTAGCGCTAAATGAAGATAAAGCCGCACAAACTCCGGCGGCAATCAGGGTGTAGTGATATTGCGAAGTCATAGTTATCCCTAGTAAATATAAATGAGAATGATAATTATATTGTTTGCGAATATTATCACTAAAACATATCAAAAATAAATAATGAGCTAGCTAATTTATGAGCAATATTTGATCTCAGCTAAGAATTTTCACCTACGGTGTTTTCCCCTTTTACGACTTTTGCCAAGCTTAACGAAAAATTAAGGTTTAACTCTGGTTTATGGTGTTTGGTTGTGCGTGAATTTACTCTAGCGCCAACATTCACTAGAAAAATTTGAGTTATATGAAATACACATTTTTAGCCATTTTATGCAGTTTTATTATGATGGTCGCTCATGGGGTACAAGCGGAGGAAATACGCTTAAGTGTGACTCATCCGCAAAAAATTAAGGTTGCGGATGTGGTTAATCTTCCAGGCCAATTTGTGGCGAGAAATGAAATTTCTATCGGTTCTCCATTGCAACAACAAATCGTGACCGCGGTCTTCGTGGAAGAAGGCGAATGGGTCGAAAAAGGACAATTACTGGCGACGCTAGAATCGCCAATTCAAAGCGCGGGTGTCCAACAACTAAAAGCCGAAATTGATAAAGCAGCTGCTTACATTAAGCAACAAGAGGCTTTAAGTGCCCAATCACAAAGTGAATTACAGCGTTTGTCTCCGCTCGCCAAAACGGGCGTGATCTCTGCGAATGATTTTAATAAAGCGAAGTCAGAAACGGCTGCACAACATGCGCTATTAGCGGCAAATCGTGCAGAGCTACGCCAATTGCAAGCGCAATTACAGCGCGAACAAAGCCAAGAAGATAAAGCAAAAATCATTGCACCCGTTGCTGGTGTTATCAGTGAGCGTCATGCAATGAGTGGTACGTTATCGGATAACGCTTTGTTATTTAAACTAATCGAAAATAATGAGTTAGAGTTCGAAGCGCTTGCACACCCATCAGAATTGGCTCGTATTGTGGGGAGCAATCCTGTCACTATCCAAATTCACGACAATAAAGTGGTCTCGGGCAAATTTCGTTTTTTAGCACCGAAAATCGATGTATTAACCCAATTAGGGAAAATTAGAGTGACGCTGACCGACCCAATTAAATCGATGAGGCTGGGAGAAACTGGCACCATGCGTTATACAAATTCACCTAGTGAATATATATCACTGCCTTATAGTGCGATTCGCACGGAACCAGATGGTCAGCGTTTTATTTTTAGTGTGGTAAATGATGGGCGCGTGGTCAAACAACCTGTCCAAATAGGTAAAATTCAGCAGGGTAATGTTGAAATATTAAGCCCATTAAAGACTAATCTGGATGTGGTGACTTATGCTCAGGCCTTTTTATCAGAAGATGATAAAGTTGTGCCAGTAAGGGCACCGCAATGAAACTACAAATATCATCTTGGGCGATTATCCGCCCAATTCCCACCATTGTGATTTTTTTAGCTCTGACAATTGCAGGGATATTTTCCTTTAACCAGTTACCCGTGACGGCAAACCCGGTGATCACCTTTCCGATTGTGACGGTAACGGTAACACAGGATGGTTCATCACCGACAGAATTAGAAAATGCCGTTACCAAGCGGGTTGAGCGCGCTGTTTCTGGGATACCCGGTATCCGCCATATTAGCTCATCGATTAGTGAAGGTGCATCGACGACAACCATTGAATTTGATTTAAGTGTTGATGCCCATGTTGCGACTAACGATGTGCGAGAGCAAATAGGGCAAATTCGAGGGGAATTGCCGCAAACAATCGACGAGCCGCTAATTAACCGTATTGATGTCGAAGGTGGGGCGATTTTACGTTATGCCGTTTCATCAGAAACTGAATCTATCGCAGATTTGTCTTGGTTTGTGGATGATACTGTGAGTAAGCAGTTGATTACTGTTCCGGGGGTACAAAAGGTCAGTCGATTAGGGGATACGGAGCGAGTTATTCGCATTGAACCGGACGCAAATAAACTCGCGGCAATGCAGTTATCGATAGCGAGCATCAATGAAGTATTGAAAAATAATCATCAAAACTCTGCTGGGGGAAATGCGAAGTACAATACGCTACAACATACCATTCGCGTGTTAGGGGAAAAACACGCGGTAGATGATATTAAAAACATCATGTTACCCATTAATAACCAAAGATCAGTCAGGTTGGGGGAAATTGCTAATATTTATGATGGCCATAAAAATGTGAAATCTATTTCTCAACTTAATGGTAAAGAGGTCGTTGGGTTTGCGGTGTATCGTGCAAAAGGCTCCAGTGATACTCAGGTGGCACAAGGTGTCGCACACGCATTAGAAAAACTGCAAAAAGCAAATCCAAATGTTGAAATAAGCTTGGTTTTATCAACGGTAAAATACACGGAATCGAGTTTTACGCTAACTATTCAAACCTTACTAGAAGGGGCATTTTTAACGGTTATTATCGTATTTTTCTTTTTGAAAAGCTGGCGAGCCACTTTGGTGGCAGCAGTGGCACTTCCTCTGTCGATATTACCCACCTTTTTTATTTTGCTGTTATTTGATTACAGCTTAAATAGCATCACATTATTGGCTCTGACGTTGGTGATTGGCATCTTAGTGGATGATGCTATTGTTGAAATTGAGAATATCCAAAAATATATTGAACATGGTGAACGGCCGTATCTCGCCGCATTGAAAGCTTCGGATGCAATAGGCTTTGCGATTGTCGCCATTACGCTCACGATTGTGGCGGTATTTTTACCTGTCAGCTTTATTGGCGGCTTTGTGGGGCAATATTTTGTGCCATTTGGTATTACGGTTTCTGCCGCTGTGTTGTCTTCGTTATTGGTGGCAAGGCTAGTCACGCCATTAATGGCGGCATATGTACTATTGCCACAAAAAGGTGTTCATGAAGGCGTTAAAATGCCAAATTGGATAGCGCGTTATACCCGTTTTTTATTGATGACACTGAAACACCGTAAGTTAGCATCAACGTTAGCGGGGGGCTTTTTGATTGGCTCAGTGGCGATCACCCGTTTTTTACCGGTCGGTTTTATGCCTGATGGGGACATCAGTGTCAGCCAGATAAATATTGAGTTGCCACCGGGAACACCGGTTGAGCAAACACAGCAAAAAATTAATGAAATCGCTAAACAGCTAAAAGATAGACCGGAAATTTTATCGACCTATACGATTGCAGGGATTGCCGATGATTCAGAGGGCGTTGCTCAGCACAAAGGAATGATGATTTTAACCCTCACCGAGCCGAATGAGCGAAAACTTTCCCAAAAGGAGTTTGAACTGGCTATCTCTGAGTGGTTAAGCCAAAAAACGGATGCGCGCTATACCTTCAGCAACAGTAATGGTGGCAAAGAGTTTTCGTTAATGTTTACAGGGAGTGACCCTGAGCAACTCGAAAAGTCGATGCAGAAATTGCGTGATGCAATGGCAAAAATTGACGGATTTAAAAACGTCCAAGTTATGAAACCATTATTACGTAAAGAATTGATTGTTAAGCCTAATGAGGTAGACATTGGTCGAACGGGTGTCAGTGTGGAAGAGATTGCGAACACACTACGTATTGCGACCATGGGGGAGGCTAATTCACGTAGCGCTAAGTTTAATTTGCCGGATAGGCAATTGGCCGTACAAGTGATTTTACCTGAACCTCAGCAACATAATATTGATGTGCTGAATAATTTGTATGTAAGAAGCCAAAATGGCCAAAATGTCCCGATCAAATCTGTCGCTAATATTGACTCCAGTGATGGGCCTTCTCTGATTGAGCGAATAAATCGTCAAAGACAAATGTCGATAGAAGCCAATTTGGAAGGGCTCACACTAGGGGAAGCGTTAGATATTGTGGCACAACTTCCTGAGTATCAACAACTTCCGCGCAGTGTTTCCCAAGTAGAATATGGGGATATGGAATATATGATTGATATGTTTGAACGTTTTGGTACCACGATGGTATTCAGTGTGTTATTGGTTTTCGCCATTTTAATTGTGCTGTTTAAAGATTTTATCCAGCCGATTACCATACTGGTTGCTTTACCCTTTTCGATTGGCGGCGCAATTATTGCTTTAGTGTTATACGGTGCGATGATCGATTTACCTGTCATTATTGGTATTTTAATGTTGATGGGAATTGTGACAAAAAACTCGATTTTGCTGGTGGAATTCATTCTTGAAAAACAACGTTCAGGTATGGCGCGTGAAAAAGCCATTATTGAGGCAGGGCAAGAGCGTGTTCGCCCTATCATTATGACAACCTTTGCCATGATTGCAGGGATGATCCCATTAGTGTTAACCAGCGGTGCAGACGCCGGGTTTCGAGCCCCTATGGCTATTGCTGTGATTGGCGGCTTACTAAGTTCCACTATCCTTAGCTTGTTATTCGTCCCTGTGATTTATAGCTTGATGGATGATTTAAAACATAAATTATTACCTCAGCTTGCCAAATTAACTTCAGTGACACAAGAAGACCGCAATACTAAGCATTGGTAAAGAGATAAAAGCTGGCCGAAAGGCCAGCAGAGATTGTTGATAAAGCGGGATAAAAGCGTAATTTTGCCACTTTGTGTTAAGCCCATATTTAATTGATTAATCGAGAGCTAACTTTACTCGCATGGCTTCAAATTAAAATTGAGAATTACAAATTAATAAATCATAAATATGGTCTAATAAATAGAAATATTTAATCAAAAAAAGAATATCAATAATTGAGTGACGGAATTTTTATCATAATAAATATCATTTTAACTATTTCATTAATTTTTATCGTTAATCTAATTAAGAATGAATTTCATTGTTTTGATAATAAACATTAATCTAATGCTGAACTCTAATTTCCTTTAATGACTTGTTTTATATCAATGAATTAATTTTTTTGTTGGAATTAATTTAATTGTAAATTATTAACTATTGCTTTATTACATATACTTCGTAAATATAGAGGGAGAATTAATATTGATTTCAGACCTTGAGAGTTATTATGAGTCAAGAAACCCATTCAGAAACACATAATCAAAAAACGACTAATGAAAAACGTAGAACAATATGGATAGTGATAGCCACAATAATTATTATTCTATTATTTGTCGCCTACGGTGTTTATTGGTTTTTAGTTTTACGCTTTCAAGAATATACCGATGATGCTTATGTATCTGGCTTACAGATCCCGATAATTGCGCAAACAACAGGTAATGTCACTCAAGTTAATTTTGAAAATACTGACTTGGTAAAGGCGGGGGATGTACTGGTTGTATTGGATAAAACGAATGCACGGTTGGCATTTGAACAAGCCAAACATGATTTAGCGACCACCGTACGCAAAACCAAAGAACTGTATATCAATGGTGATGAGTATCAAGCGCAAATTCAAAAAAACCGGGTGACACTTGCGCAAGCGCAAAAAGATTATCAACGTCGTGTGGCTTTAGGCCGCAGTGGTACCATTTCGAAGGAAGACCTGCAGCATGCCCAAGAAGCTGTGCAACTTGCGCAAGCAGCTTTGGATATTTCTATTCAACAATATAATGCCAACCGTGCATTGTTGCGTAATACAGAGCTCAAAAAGCAACCTGCAATTCAGCAAGCCGCTGATAGCGTACGCAGTGCATGGATAAACTTACAACGTACTGAAATTAAAAGCCCAATGACGGGATATGTTTCACGGCGTAATGTTCAAGTCGGCTCTCAAGTCAGTCCGCAAAGTTCTTTAATGGCGATTGTGCCTGTTCAGCCTGTTTGGGTTGATGCGAACTTCAAAGAAACCCAACTAGAAAAAGTCCGTATTGGACAACCTGTGACCATCAACAGTGATTTTTACGGGGCAGATATTGTTTATAACGGTACCGTAGTTGGGCTCGATATGGGAACCGGTAGTGCTTTCTCATTATTGCCTGCCCAAAATGCGACAGGGAACTGGATTAAAGTCGTACAGCGTTTGCCTGTACGTGTTGAATTAGACCCTGAACAAGTGGCAAAACACCCATTACGCATTGGGTTATCCATGAATGTCACGATAGACATTAAAGATCAAAACGGCCCTGTTTTAGCGGAAGTTCAGCGTACAGCACCTGCATTTGAAAGTGATGTGTTGGTTTTAAAATTAAGTGATGTCGACCACATCATCGACACCATTATCAGCGATAACGCAGACTAGCTTGAAAGGAGCCGTTGTGGCAGATATTCAACCACTTAAGGGTGCAAAACTGGTATGGGCAACCATTGCGTTGTCCCTTGCGACCTTCATGCAGGTGCTTGATTCCACGATTGCTAACGTGGCTATCCCGACTATTGCGGGAAATCTCGGGGTTTCCATGTCACAAGGAACATGGGTAATTACCTCGTTTGGCGTATCGAATGCGATTTCTATTGCGATTTCAGGTTACTTAGCGAAGCGCTTTGGTGAAATCCGTGTTTTCTTATGGGCAACGGCGCTTTTCACCTTATTTTCATTACTTTGTGGCTTTTCAGATAGCCTGGGTATGCTAATTTTATACCGCGTATTGCAAGGTGCCGTCGCAGGGCCGGTGATCCCTCTTTCGCAAAGCCTTATCATGCGTTGCTATCCACCAAAAATGCAAAACATGGCGTTAGCATTTTGGTCGATGACCATTATTTTAGCCCCAGTATTCGGTCCTATTTTTGGTGGCTATATTAGTGATAATTTCCATTGGGGTTGGATATTCTTTATGAATGTGCCTTTGGGAATTTTTGTCATTATCGTCGGCTCTATTATCTTCAAAGGGATGGAGTCCAAGGTTGTGAAAGTGCCATTCAATGTGATTGGCTTGGCGCTGCTTTCAGTGGGAGTGGGTTGCTTACAAGTTTTGCTCGACAAAGGTAAGGAGCTGGGATGGTTGGCATCTAATGAAATTGTCATCTTAGCCGTTGTTTCAGCTATTGCGTTGGTATTCCTCGTTATTTGGGAACTCACAGATAAAAACCCAATTGTCGAATTATCGTTATTTAAATCGCGCAATTTTACCATTGGAACGATTTCTGTCAGTTTAGCGTATATGGCCTATTTCGGCGCTATTGTCTTGTTGCCGCAACTTTTGCAGGAAGTTTATGGCTATACAGCAACATGGGCTGGGCTCGCATTGGCGCCCATAGGCTTATTGCCAGTGTTGTTTTCGGCTCCAGTGGCAAAATTATCAGATTTTCTCGATATCCGCTGGATAGTGACCTTTAGCTTTGTATTTTATGCGATTTGTTTCTTCTGGCGTGCATATACTTTTGAACCGAGCATGGGCTTTTCTGCTGTAGTTTGGCCACAATTGGTACAAGGAATGGCAGTAGCTTGCTTCTTTATGCCACTGACCACATTAACCCTTTCAGGTTTACCACCAGAAAAATTGGCGTCGGCATCGAGTTTAGCTAACTTTTTCCGTACGTTAGCGGGGTCAATCGGTACCTCAATTACCACAACGCTGTGGAGCGATAGAGAAGCCGTGCACCATAGCCAGTTAACGGAATTTATTACCGATTATAATCCTGAATCCCTAGGGATGTATCAAGAAATGGCGACTCATGGATTGAGTACCGAACAGACTTCCGGGTTTATTGCTCAGCAAATTACGAGCCAAGGGTTAATTATTGCTGCAAATGAGATTTTCTGGTTGTGTGGTTGGGTGTTTATTGCGCTAATTATTACTGTTTGGTTTGCTAAGCCGCCATTTGGCAGCAAAGCGAAATAATTGGTGGCTGGGGCTAAGTATTTTAGCCCCACCAAGCTTATAGCTGGGATTTAGGAATTACATTCTCAAAACTCAAGACTGGTCGGTTAGTTTCGATTTCTTTGAGTGGCTCGACTTCTTTAAAGGTGTTTAAACAGCGCGTGACTAAGTTTTGATAATCTTTGGTTCCGCTGGTTTTCCAGGCAATTTCTTTTTCTGATAAGGTGCGAAGTACTTTTGCAGGCGTACCCACGATAAGGCTATTATCGGAGAATATCGCTTCGGCTTTGATGAAGGCACAAGCACCGACGATAGAGTTTTCGCCAATAATAGCGCCATCCATAATCACACTGTTCATCCCGACTAAGGCATTACGCTTAATGTGGCAGCCATGTAAGATAGCACCATGGCCGATATGACCATTTTCTTCAATAATGGTGTCAAATTGCGGGAAGCCATGCATGACACAGTTATCCTGCACATTGGCGCCATCTTTAATGATTAAGCGACCAAAGTCCCCACGTAAGCTGGCGTTTGGGCCAATATAAACATTTTTGCCAATAATGACATCACCAATCACCACCGCAGTAGGGTGGACAAAACTTTCAGGGCTGACGACGGGCGTAATACCATCGATTTGATAAAAAGGCATACCGGCTCCTGTAATGTGTGTTTAGGCGGCTATATCTCTGAGCACTCCACCAAAGCGGCGATAATAAGCGCTTGATGGTTGAGGAAGCTCCCCGACAGTGGTTTCGCATTGTTCAGAAACATACTGAGTTGCGGCTTGGTCGATACGTTGATAAATGTTGGTACAAAGATGGCGTGCAATATGACCTTCCCATTGTGTAGGAAGGAGTTCATCAGGTAATAACGGGTCTTTAAGCGTGACACGGCGGTAAAAGTGAATCAGTAGTAAACGTAGCTGAAAGCAGTGTTCAGGGGAAATTTGTGCTGCTGTGCTTTCTTTAAGAAGTAACGCGAGAGGCCTAAATAATGATATAAATTGATGATAATGTTCTGAAATATCTTGCAAAGACCAAGCATGAGAAACCAGTTCTTTGAGGTTTTTTTCTGATCGGCTATAGGGGTAATCTGCGTGAAAATAGATGGCATTTTCAGTGGCATTAAGTTCATTGAGTAGTGTCGGTACATCACTTTGTGCGCAACTGGGTGCTGCCATGAGTGACGTATTAAATTGCCCGAAACCGAGCCAGCTCAGTTCCTTTTTTAACCTGATCTTTTCGTCTTTATCCGCTGTTTCAAGGAGTAGTAAATCCCATTTACCATCCCAATCAGGCTGCCCTGCGAGGTAAATTTTATTTTCTGCACGGCGAAAGCGACTTTGCCCGCGCTCAGAAATACGGTAATAGCTGCGACGGCCAATTTTTTCGACATCAAGCCAACCTTCTTTCTGTAAGCGGAAAACAGAAGTTCGGACAAAACGGTCAGTAAAACCCATCGGTTCTAACAGTTTAGTTAAGCTTCCTAGCCACACTTCACCACCACGATGATGCAAAGCATCACCATAGAGTGAGCTAATTAGAGACGTACCACTAATGGGTTGGCTTGCTATTGCATGTTGTATGAACTGGTTAAGTTTATTTTCCATTTATATTTCATCTATAAAATTTATGTATCAGAAGGCTTACTGAATAGTAGACATAAATTTAAAGGTTGTCTTCCATTACCTGTTTTCGCACGATTTCAGAGATTAAGGCATATCAGAGTCGTTCATTCCAATATGCCTTAATAATTTGAATTAAATCGCAATTCTAGTATCAATTACCCGTTCGGCTTTACCTTGAGAACGTGGGATATCACCACAATTTACAATACTAATACGGGTGCTAATACCCACCATCGATTTGATTCGATGCTTTAAATGGTGGCAGATATTACAGCGTTCATCATAAGTGAGTTGTTCAGGGTGTTTTAGCTCAACACGGACAGATAAGTTGTCCATATTGCCTTGACGACCGATTTCTAATTGGTAATGGGGAGAAAGCTCCTTAAATTGCATGATTTGTTCTTCAATTTGAGAAGGAAATACATTCACGCCACGAATAATCATCATGTCATCGGAACGTCCGGTGATTTTACCAATTCGACGCATGTTACGATTGACCCCCTGCATCAGGTGGGTAAGGTCGCGAGTTCGGTAACGAATAACAGGCATGGCTTCTTTTGTCAGGGTAGTAAACACTAACTCACCATGCTCACCCGCTCCTAATGTTTTTAAGGTATTGGGGGAAATAATTTCTGGATAAAAATGGTCTTCCCAGATAGTTGGGCCACTCTCTCCTGAGTCCGCGCACTCCATAGCGACACCGGGCCCCATCACTTCAGATAAGCCGTAAATATCTAATGCTTTGATACCAAGGCGGGTTTCAATTTCTGTTCTGAGGGATTCAGTCCAAGGTTCAGCACCAAAGACACCTAATCTAAGTGAGCACTTACTAGCGTCTCCACCCATGATTTTTTCTAGCTCATCTATAATACTCAAGCAGTAAGAGGGTGTTACCATGATCACATCGGGTTTGAAATCAGCGATCAGTTGCGCTTGTTTTTCAGTTTGCCCACCTGACATAGGAATGACTGCGGCTCCTAGGCGTTCTGCGCCATAGTGGGCGCCTAGCCCTCCGGTGAATAAACCATAACCGTAAGCAACGTGGACTTTATCGCCTCGGACAGTGCCTGCAGAACGTAAACTACGCGCAATCAGGTCAGCCCAGTTATCGATGTCTCGTTGGGTGTAACCGACCACAGTTGGGCGCCCAGTTGTTCCTGAAGAGGCATGAATACGGATGATTTGGTCCATTGGCACGGCAAAGGTGCTAAATGGGTAGTTTTCACGTAAATCCTGTTTGGTCGTGTAAGGGAATTTTTCGATATCACTCAGTTGTTTGAAATCGTCAGGGTGGACCCCTGCATCATCGAATTTTTTGCGGTACATGGGGACATTTTCATAGGCGTGAGTGAGTGTCCACTTCATTCGAGAGTACTGTAAAGACTCGATTTCATCCCGCGATGCAAATTCAATTGGGTCGATGCTATCTTGTATATTGCTCATAATTGCCTGTCCTCATAATTATTATGGTTACCAGTTCACGCTAATGCATGACATTCCTGGTATTTGCCTGAGCAGGTGTCGGGTTTTCAGGCTGTTTTTATTTGTATTAAGACGTTGTTCATACTCGTTCAATAATCATTGCTATCCCTTGGCCAACCCCGATACACATGGTGCATAATGCATAACGACCTTGTCTGCGGTGTAGCTCATTGATAGCGGCAATAACAAGCCTTGCTCCACTCATTCCAAGTGGATGGCCTAGCGAAATTGCCCCACCGTTAGGGTTGACGTGTGAGGCATCATCAGATAAACCAAGTCCCCTTAAAACGGCAAGTGCTTGTGCGGCAAAGGCTTCGTTTAGTTCAATAACATCCATTTGTTCGATGGTGAGCCCTGCCATTTTTAATACTTTTTGCGAGGCAGGAAGTGGACCGATCCCCATCAACCTTGGCTCAACGCCACAAGTGGCTGTAGCGATGATACGAGCCCGTGGTGTTAACCCTTGTTGTTTGGCGATGGTGTCAGATGCGATAATCAGTGCGGCAGCTCCGTCATTAACGCCGGAAGCATTACCTGCTGTAACAGTCCCGTTATCGCGAAATGGTGTTTTTAGCTTTTGTAGTTGTTCAAATGTCGTTTCTGCTCTTGGATGCTCATCTTCGCTGACGATGTATTCTTTTTTACGTTGTTTAACCGTTACAGGGATGATTTCTTGCGCAAAAATACCGTTAACTTTGGCAGTTTCAGTGCGTTGTTGGCTACGTAATGCAAAAGCATCTTGGTCTTCACGGCTAATTTGGTAAGTTTCTGCCACATTTTCTGCAGTTTCTGGCATCGAATCTGTGGAAAATTGTTGTTTCATCAGTGGGTTGATAAACCGCCAGCCAATAGTGGTATCAAATACTTGCGCTTGACGTGAGAATGCAGATTCTTGTTTGCCCATCACAAATGGCGCTCGGCTCATGGACTCGACGCCTCCGGCAATCATAAGTCCAGACTCCCCAGCTTTAATACTTCTCGCTGCTAATGCAATGGCATCAAGCCCAGAACCACATAAGCGGTTGATGGTGGTACCAGAAACGGAAACAGGGAGCCCAGATAACAGCCCCGCCATACGTGCAACATTACGGTTGTCTTCTCCTGCTTGATTTGCGCAACCTAAAATGATGTCGTCAGTTAATGACCAATCGAGTTGCGGGTGCCTTTCCATTAAGGCTTTTAATGGAACAGTGGCAAGGTCATCAGGACGCAATGATGATAAAGCGCCACCGTAGCGGCCAATTGGAGTACGGACACCATCACAAATAAACGCATCTATCATGATTGTTCTCCTGTTAAACGATGGCCTAACCGATGAGAACGACCGTGGAACAGCGCAAGCGTTTTGCCATCTTGGTTAGTTATCTCGACTTCATATAAACCGTTACGTTTACCTTGGTGCTTCATCGTGGCAGTCGCGGTAAGCAGGTCACCCTCAAAACCGGGACGAATAAAATCAATGGAGCACATGGAAGCAACGGCAGCATGCCCTTGGCTATTACAGGCGTAGGCAAACGCGGTGTCGGCAAGGCTAAATAATTGCCCTCCGTGGCAGGTTTTATGGCCATTAAGCATCTGTGCTGTGATTGGCATTTTCAATTGCGCAAAGCCCTCCTCTACTTTTTCAATGGACATCCCCATCGCTTTTGCGCATGCATCATCACGGTACATAATGTGAGCTGATTGCTGAGCCAGCGTAATGTTTGGCAATGAAATCATGGTAGCTCCTTGAAAGTTAAAGATTGATAACCTGCGGCTAATTGCCTTAAAAGTGGGTTTGGCCGATAACGGCTGTCGCCATAAAATTGAGCCAAATTTTCAAGTACTGACAGCACACGTTGCCAGCCTAGCTGCATGCCCCAAGCGAGTGGACCTTTAGGGTAATTCACGCCAAAACACATGGCATTATCGGTATCTAACGCCGTTGCGATTCGCTTATTGACGATATCTAACGCTTCATTGCATAACATCGCGACTGTCCTCATGGTTAACAGCGCTGGGTAGTCTGGTAATACAATTACGTGTTTACCTAATGATTGAAAAAACGCGATAGCTTGTTGGTTTTGTTGCGCATTATTTTGCGATGCACAGCTTAACGTGATGGTTGTTGCGGCAAGGTAATTTACCGATAAGTCAAAATGCACGACGGCTTGTTTTTGTGTTTGCGCATGTAACGATACCAATTCACCATTCGTTAACATAATAATAACGTCATTAACAATAAGTGTCGGGGATTGATCAGAATGTTGTGTTAATCCTTCGAGAGAGATCCCATTTTCAGTTAAAAGCTGCGCGAACTCAGGAAATATCTGCCAATCGCCATACGCTTTTATATTTTGGGGCTGGTCAAGATGAATTTTTTCTGCAACAGAAGGTAAAGGCTGAGATTTATTATCATCATAATGATAAAACCCTTGCTTCGATTTACGGCCTAAATGGCCTGCTTGGACTAGTTCCAATTGCATTAATGAGGTTTGAAAGCGCGGGTCATAACCGAAGGCCTGAAATACTGATTCAGTCACCGCATAGTTTACATCATGGCCAATTAAATCAGTTAGTTGTAATGGTCCCATGGCAAAACCACCGGCGTCACGTATTGTGCTGTCTAATGTGGCAGGAGACGCAATCTGTTCTTCAAGGGCGCGCATTGCTTCGGCGTAGAAAGGCCGAGCCACTCGGTTGACAATAAAACCGGGGGTGGAACGGCAAATCACGGGGACTTTTCCAAATGATAAAGTCAGGGCTTTTAACTGTTCAATGACGGTGTTAGATGTTTCTAACCCTCGAACGATTTCAACTAATTTCATCACGGGGGCAGGGTTAAAGAAGTGCAGACCCGCAAGGCGTTCAGGGTGTGTTAACTGTCGTCCAATGGCGGTAATTGATAATGAAGATGTATTACTGGCAAATAGCGTATTTTTGCTACAAATCGCTTCTAATTCACTAAAAATTGCCTGTTTTATTTCCAGCTTTTCAGCAACGGCCTCAATGACTAATTGCGCATCGGACAGTGCCGAGAGGCTTTTTACCACTGCGATTTTGGCGATAATTGCTTCAGTGGCCTCTGGTTTTGCTTTCCCTTGCTCAACACGTTTGCGTAAACGTTGGGTCATTGTTGATAAACTACGGCTTAATACGTCTTGGTTCACATCAAATAGTAAGACAGATAGCCCCGCTGTTGCTGCCACTTGCGCAATGCCAATTCCCATGGTTCCAGCGCCAATCACCGCGATGGTGTTGATAGTCTGATTCAAAGGTAATGTCATGGTTAGCATCCTTTGAACTGGGGTTCACGTTTATTTAAAAAAGCATTGACCCCTTCGCGATAATCTTCACTTCGACCGCCAAGGCGCTGTAAGTCACGCTCAAGGTTGAGTTGCTCATCGAGAGTATTGGTTGCCGCGGCATAAATGGCTTTTTTGATAAGCCCTAAGCCATAAGTCGGTTGGGTTGCAAGGTGTTGTGCGAGCTGTTGAGTGGTATTAATGAGTTCATCATTTTCAGTGACCTGCCAAATCATTCCCCACTGTAATGCTTGCTCCGCACTTATTTTATCGCCTAATAATGCCATCCCCATTGCTCGTGCATGGCCTGTTAATTGAGGTAAAAACCAGCTTCCTCCGGAGTCAGGGACCAAGCCAAGCCGGCAAAAAGATTGAATAAAACTGGCATTTTTTGCGGCAATGACAATATCGCCTGCGAGTGCAATGGCGGCGCCAGCACCTGCAGCCACACCATTGACCGCGCAAATAATCGGTTTCGGTAATGCGGTTAGGCGGCGAATCAAGGGGTTATAGTAAGTTTCAACGGAGAATCCGAGATCAGGAGCGTCACTGCCCACGCTCACATTGCGATCATTCAGATCTTGCCCGGCACAAAATCCACGGCCTGCACCGGTGATCACTAAACAGCGTACAGTTTTATCGTGTTCCGCTATTTTGATAGCCTCACTGAGCTGGTGATGCATTTCATCATTAAAGCTATTCAGCCTATCAGGGCGGTTGAGAGTGACGGTGAGAACCCCATTTTCTAACGTAGTGAGGATCATTGCTTCATTATTCATGATTATTGTCCTGTAAATTGAGGTTTTCGTTTTTCGAAGAATGCCTCGATCCCTTCACGTCGATCGTTTGTACCCGCTAAAGTCACAAAATATTGACGCTCAAGCTGTAACCCCTCGGTAAGATGGTTTTCTTGAGAATGCACCAGTGATGCTTTCGCGGCTTGTACGGCTAAAGGCGCATGCATTGCGATGCGCTCTGCCAGTTTTTGGGCGCGTTCTAGCACCAATTCATCCAAACAAATTTCACTGATTAACCCTGCTTGCAACGCATGTTTAGCATTGATTGGTTCACCCGTTAGTACCATTTGCATGGCGAGGGATTTGCCCACGGCACGAATTAAACGCTGTGTCCCTCCGGCTCCGGGCATTAAACCCAGAGTAATTTCGGGTAAACCGAAACGAGCTGATTCACCGGCAATAATGATGTCGCTGGCGAGTAATAATTCAAAACCTGCACCCAGTGCATAACCATTCGCAGCACTAATAATGGGTTTTGATATCGCGGATAACCTGCGCCAAACTTGGGGGCGTTTATCGGTGATCGCATTAGCAACAGTTTGTTGCTGTAGTTCTTTAAGATCGGCTCCTGCAGCGAAAAAACGCGGATTTCCGGTGACCACAATCGCACCGATTTCATCATTGATTTGTGCTTGCTCGAGGTGCTGAACCAGCAACTCTAAACAGGCGGTGCTCAGGGCATTACGCACTTCTGGGCGGTTTAACGTCAGCGTCAAAACCCGGTTATGTTGTTGTGATAAAATCCAATGGTTTTCCATTAAAGTTCCTACACGTCAAAGTCTAAAACAACACCATCGCCTTTTGGCCACGCTTGGCAGCTGAGAATGTACCCTGCGGCGATTTGGTCGGGCTCAAGGCTGTAATTGACCCCCATTTCCACCTCACCAGAGCGCAATTTACATTTGCAGGTTGCGCAAACGCCGCCTTTACAGGCGTAGGGTAAATCTGCGCCTTGGCGCAGTGCGGCATCCAAAATACTGTCGTCTTGGCTATCCATGGCGATGTCCATGGTTCTACCATCAAGGTGAATGCTGACTTGGCGTGTTTCGCTAGTCATGGCTATTGCAGGTTTGAATTTAGTGCCTGAAGTATTGAAACGCTCGGTGTGAACATATTCTTTAGGCATGCCATAACCGACTAAAGTGTCGTGAACCTCATCCATCATGCTGTCGGGCCCACAAATAAATGCTCGGTCAAATTGTTTAAAATTCAATAAGGTGTTATTTAAGGCACTGAGTTGTTGTTGGCTAATTCTGCCGCTAAGTAGTTCGCTATCTTGTTGTTCTTGGCTGAATAGATAGAGAACTTGGAAGCGTGTTGCAAAACGATTTTTTAGGTCTGAGATGCTCTCTTTAAACATCACTGAGCGGCTATTTCGATTACCATAAATCAGAACAAAACTGCTTTTTGGCTCAGTTTGTAATGTGGCTTTAATGATAGAGAGCAATGGCGTGATCCCAGAGCCAGCCGCGACGGCAAGGTAATGTGCGTGGGTATCTGCTGCGGGTTGATAACCAAATTGCCCCTGTGGAACCATCACATCAAGGCTATCACCAACTTGTAATTCTTGATTGACGAAATTAGAGAAACGCCCTTCGTAAATCGCTTTCACCCCAATTTTTAGCGTGTTTTCATCCGGTGAGCTGCAAATGGAATAACAGCGGCGTAGGTTTTCACCATTGATAGCAGCTTTTAATGTCAGGTGTTGCCCTGGACGGTAATGATATTGCTCTCGTAATGCATCGGGTACATTAAAAGTAATGGCGACAGCATCAGGGGTGTCACGTTCAATGGCAGCAATACTTAAACGATGAAATACAGTCATATGGGTGCCCCTAAATACATTTAAAGTAATCAAACGGCTCTAAGCATTCAGTGCATCGATACAATGCCTTACATGCAGTGGAACCAAATTCACTAATTTTTTCAGTCTGCTCGCTGTCACAACGTGGGCAACGAACCGCACCTTTGTGTTCTGGGTGCTCGCAAGACGTACCTTGCGGTGGTGCGATACCAAATTCACGCAAGCGTCTTTTCGCATCTTGGTTCATCCAATCCGTTGTCCAAGCGGGTGTTAACAGAATTTCGATGTCGATGTTTGGAAAACCGGCATGACCGAGAACAGTTTTGATTTCATTGATTAAAAATTCAGTTGCTGGGCAACCTGAATAAGTAGGTGTAAAAATAACTTTCCAGCCCTGAGCTGCCGGTAGCACATTGCGGATCATGCCAAGATCAGTAATAGAGAGTGCGGGTAGTTCAGGATCGGGTATTTGGTGGAGCTGTTGCCAGATCTGGTGAACCTGGGGCGATTGGAGCTCGCGATGTTGCAGTCTCTGTTCCATAACATCACCACTGACAGTTTGGGTAAGCACGTTGCACAAACTGCAATTGCGTTAATAACAAACCCAAGTGCTCGGTATGGCTGCCTTGCTTGCCGCCTAAGCGATACGCTTTTTTCTCTGGCACAGTGAGGGTCGCTTCAGTGAATGTTTCGTTAATGGTGTTTAACCATGCGGCTTGTAAAGAACGTGGGTCAACAGCGATACCTGATTCACTAAGTGCAATTTCAACGTCATCAGCATGGAAAAGCTCGCCAGTAAAACGCCATAACTCATTGACTGAACGTTGAATTCGTTGATGGCTTTCTTCATTGCCATCCCCTAAACGAATTATCCAGCCACGGCTAAAACGTAAGTGATAAACGGCTTCTTTGAGGGATTTCTCAGCGATTGCCGACAGTTGTTTATCACCGCTGTGAATTAGCGCTTCATATAATGGAACATGATAAGCATCCATAAAGAATTGGCGTACTAAAGTGTCATCAAAGCCATTGTTGGGTTGTTCAACTAATAATAAATTGCTGAACTCTCGTTCATCGCGCAAAAAGGCAAGGGTGTCTTCATCGCATTCAGGCCCTTTTAATTGCGCGGCATAGTTTAAAAAGTTACGCGCTTGCCCTAGCAAATCTAAGCCGATATTGGATAGCGCAAGGTCAATTTCGAGTTCAGGAGCATGGCCGCACCATTCGCACAGGCGCTGCGCTAAAATTAAGGGGGTATCGCCAAGGCGTAGTGTGTAATCGTGGAGCTGTTCTTGTTGGTTCATGGCAAGCCCCTTACATGTTTTTGATACCATCAGGAATGGTATAGAAGGTTGGGTGACGATAGACCTTGGTATCCGCAGGGTCGAAAAATGTGCTTTTATCTTCAGGCTGTGAGGCAATTAAATGTGCGGCTTTCACCACCCAAATTGAGCAGCCTTCACTGCGCCTTGTGTACGCATCGCGGGCATTTTCCAGCGCCATTTGGTCATCAGCCGCATGTAAACTGCCAACATGGCGATGCGCAAGCCCTTGCTTACTACGGACAAAAACTTCATATAAAGGCCAATCTTGATTGCTCATGGTGTTTTCCTTTTTGTAAAATGGTCAGTGATTAAGCCGCTGTTTTAACGGATTTTTGCTTGCGGCTATGTGCCATTGCACCTTCACGTACCCATGCGCCGTCTTCCCACCCTTTGCGCTTTGCACTAAGGCGTTCGTGATTACAAATGCCATTGCCTTTAATCACCTGATAAAACTCTTCCCAGTCGATTTCGCCAAAACGGTAATGGCCAAGGTCTTCATCCCAAACTAGATCAGGGTCAGGGATCGTCATACCTAACGCTTCTACTTGCGGAACGGTGTTATCAACAAATTTTTGCCGCAGCTCATCATTACTGAAGCGCTTGATTTTCCAAGCCATGCTTTGAGCGCTGTGTGGGGAGTCCGAATCATTTGGACCGAACATCGTGAGAACGGGCCACCAAAAGCGGTTTATCGCATCTTGCAGCATGGCTTTTTGCTCATCGGTGCCTTGCGCAAGCGCCATCACAGCTTCATAACCTTGGCGTTGGTGAAAACTTTCTTCTTTACAGATTTTCACCATCGCTCTGGCGTAGGGACCATATGAGGCACGGCACAGTGCTACTTGGTTCACTATTGCCGCACCATCGACAAGCCATCCAACCACGCCTACATCTGCCCAACTTAATGTCGGGTAGTTAAAAATGGAGGAATATTTCATTTTTTCATCAAGTAACTTTTGGTAGATATCTTGACGAGAGCAACCGAGAGTTTCGGCTGCGCTATACAGGTATAAACCATGGCCTGCTTCATCTTGAATTTTGGCCAGTAAAATTGCTTTACGACGCAATGTCGGTGCTCGTGTAAGCCAATTCGCTTCTGGTAGCATGCCGACGACTTCTGAATGGGCATGTTGGCCAATTTGGCGGATAAGGTTTTGCCGATACGCATCGGGCATCCAATCCTTGGGCTCGATGGAAATATCGGCTTCGATTTTGGCTTCGAAGTTAGCCTGATTTTGCTCGCTCATTGATTTTTCCATTAAATGATTCGTTAATGTTTGTTTGCGTGAAAATAATGAATCATATATATTTAACATCAATGCTAGAAACTGTTAACAAAAAGATCAATGTTCATTAACCTTGTTTTGCGAGTGGCTTCACAATCAATAAATTAAATTTCAATTAAAACAATGAATTGAAATTAATGTTTTTTGTGTGGTTTTAATGGGAATTGGCATTTTATATAAAATTGTTCTTGATTTGTTAAATTTAAATTAGCTTCTATGCTTATTTTTATGATACATATTTGTTATCTAATTTGAATTGGTGTTTTTATTTCTGGAGAGGAATATGCAGCATTTAACAAGTTACATTATGGGTAAATGGGTACAAGGTGAGGGCGAAGGGCGAAAAATTCACCATGCGCTAACGAATGAAACCTTATATACGGTGACGACTGAAGGGCTGCCGTTAGCTGAAAGTTTGCAATATGGTCGCCAAGTGGGAGGCGAAGTATTGTCAGCGATGACATTCCAGCAGCGTGGGCAAATGCTCAAAGCACTCGCAAAATACCTACTGGAGCATAAAGCCCAGTTATATGCGATTTCGGCACAAACGGGTGCAACTAAAGCGGATAGCTGGGTGGATATCGAAGGGGGAATTGCCACACTATTTTCTTATTCGGGGCTCGCTAACCGTGAGCTGCCAGATGACACTATTTGGCCAGAAGATGAAATGATCCCGTTATCAAAACAAGGGCAATTTATTGGTCATCATATTTTAACGTCTCGCCGTGGCGTTGCCCTACACATTAATGCATTTAACTTCCCTTGTTGGGGAATGTTAGAAAAATTGGCGCCCACATGGCTTGCTGGCATGCCAGCCATCATCAAACCCGCAACCGCCTCAGCACAGTTAACACAGGCGATGGTGAAGCTAATGGTTGATAGCGGTTTAGTGCCTGATGGCGCTATACAGTTGGTTTGCGGCGGTGTTGGCGATATGTTTGAACACCTTGATTTTGAAGATGTTGTGACTTTCACGGGGTCGGCGAGTACAGGGCAAAAGCTGAAATCGCATCCACGTATCACGGCTAAATCAGTCCCTTTCACGATGGAAGCGGACTCATTAAACTGTGCAATTTTAGGTGATGGCGTCCAGCCAGATCAGCCTGAATTTGCTTTATTTATTAAAGAAGTCGTTCGAGAAATGACCGCAAAAGCAGGCCAAAAATGTACCGCGATCCGTCGTATTATTGTGCCGAAAAACCTGCTCGAAAACGTGAAGCAGGCATTATTGAAACGCTTATCCGCTACAACGGTGGGTGACCCTGCGGTTGAAGGGGTCAGAATGGGGGCATTGATTAACTTAGAACAGCGCCAAGACGTACAAGATAAAGTGAATTATTTACGTGATCATGGCTGTGATGTTCTATGTGGTGGGCAATTTGAAAAGCTGGATGTTATTGGCGGAGATAGCCAGCACGGGGCGTTCTATCCGCCAACGTTGTTGTATTGTGCAGAGCCTTTTATATCTACAGCGGTGCATGAAATTGAAGCTTTTGGTCCTGTCGCCACATTAATGAGCTATGACAATATCGAACAGGCGGTGCAGTTAGCCATTTTAGGCGGAGGAAGCCTTGCGGGGACGTTAGTCACTGCTGACGCACAAGTCGCACAAGCGGTCATTCGTGCGAGTGCGCGGGCACATGGGCGAATGTTAATTTTAAATGAAGCGTCAGCTGCGGAGTCCACAGGACATGGTTCACCGCTCCCATTACTGGTACACGGTGGCCCAGGCCGAGCAGGTGGTGGCGAAGAGCTCGGCGGGTTGAGAGCAGTGAAACACTATATGCAGCGTACGGCTATTCAAGGTAGCCCTTCTATGCTAACGGCAATTACTAAGCAATGGATCCGCGGTGCAGATACCATCGCTGATGTGGTTCATCCTTTCCGCAAACATTTTGAAGACTTAGCAATTGGCGACACGTTACTGACCGCAAGGCGTACCGTTACAGAAGCAGATATTGCTAATTTTGCTTGTCTCAGCGGTGATAATTTTTATGTTCACGTTGATAAAATTGGTGCGGCACAGTCGTTATTTGGTGAACGGATTGCGCACGGCTATTTTGTCGTTTCAGCCGCAGCAGGGCTATTTGTTGATGCAGGGGTTGGGCCCGTGATCGCCAATTATGGCATGGAAAGTTTGCGTTTTATTGAACCCGTGAAAATCGGTGACACAATACAAGTTCGCCTAACGTGTAAGAAAAAGATCAAAAAAACGCAAAAACTCGCTGAAGATAAGCCGAATGGCGTTGTTGAATGGGATGTGCAAGTGTTTAATCAGGACAACACCGTTGTGGCGTTGTACAGTATTTTAACGCTAGTGGAGCGTCGTGTTGGTGATTTTCATTAATCATTATACAGCGTGAATTAATTATTGAGCTAATAGGTGCTTTTTCAATCATTTTCTGTTGTGATGAGTGACCAGCAACAGAATGTAGGGAAACAAAGATGAAAACGCACCACCAAGCGGTTTATCAACAATTTGACCAGCAAGCCAATTCGTATTTAACCAGCCAAGTTCATGCACAAGGTGAAGATCTACTTGTTTTGCAACAATTGCTACAAGGTTGTCAGGATGAAGATGTGCTTGACCTTGGCTGTGGTGCAGGGCATGTCAGCTTTCATGCAGCACCGTTGGTGAAGTCAGTGACGGCTTATGATTTGTCGGACTCAATGCTCAACGTTGTGGCTAACAATGCACAAGAACGTGAATTAAATAATATCACCACCTGCAAAGGGACCGCGGAGTCTCTACCGTTTGGTGATCATTGTTTTGACCGAGTGATTAGCCGTTACTCAGCACACCATTGGCACGATGTGGAACAAGCACTACGTGAGGTGCGCCGAGTGCTCAAACCGGGTGGAAAAGGCATCTTTATTGATGTGGTATCACCGGGACATCCATTATTGGATATTTACTTACAAACGGTCGAAGTGCTTCGGGATACCTCACATATTCGTGATTATTCTGCTGGAGAATGGTCTGGCATGTTTAATAGTGCGGGGCTATTTGTTCGTCGGGTGCAAAGTTTCCGTTTAGCATTGGAATTTACCAGTTGGGTTGAACGGATGCGGACACCACAGCCATTCGTCGAAGCTATCCGTCACTATCAAGGAACATTAAGTGATGAGGTAAAAAGCCACTTTGCAGTACAAGCAGATGGCTCATTTACCTCAGATGTGATGTTGTTTGAATTTCAGTGCCAATAACTATTTATTGCGCTAAAAATTGTTGTGATAAAAATTATTGTGCTAAAAACTGCGCTTGGTTCAATTGGCTAAGCGTGTTATTTACTGCAAAAATCGCACCGCGAACATCAGGAATACCAAAGGATTTTAATCGTGCGCTGTGCTTGGTGAGATAAGCTTGTGCGTCAGTTTCTGAAGCAAACAGATACACACCACCTGCCATTTGCGTTTGTGGGTTTTCAGTCCAAATCTTCCAAATAAAGCCCGGCTCTTGGTTAATTGATTCCGCTAAATCATTCATTGCGGATATCATCTCATCGCCCCATGGCCCCTGATACGGAAAATCAACTTGTAAAATAACGCTCATATCTGCTCCTTATGATTGAAGCGCTATAGTAACCCTTAAAGCAAATAATAACTTTGCTATTTATCGTATTTCAAACGACTTATTGCTTCAAACTATTACGTTTACCTACCTCAAATGCAGCTAGAGTCGCTAACCGAGCTTGTTTATGGTCAACAATGGGTTCTGGGTAATTAAGCGCTGTGTTGCTGATTACAGCCCATTCATGTGGCGTATGAATATATTTGTCGGGCACTTGCTGCAATTCGGGCAACCAATGGCGAATAAAAGCCCCTTGTGCGTCAAACTTCTTCCCTTGAGTGGTTGGATTAAAGATACGAAACCAAGGGGAGGCATCAACGCCTGTTGAGGCTGACCACTGCCAACCGCCGTTGTTCGCGGCTAAGCTGCCATCAAGCAGTTGGCTCATAAAGTATTTTTCACCTTTGCGCCAATCAATCAGTAAGTCTTTGACTAAAAAACTGGCCACAATCATTCGTAGACGGTTATGCATCCAACCCGTTGTATTCAGTTGGCGCATAGCCGCATCCACAATAGGATAACCCGTTTGTCCTGTTTTCCATGCTGCAAAATCGGTCGAAGAATCATTCCAGTGAATATGTTGTGTCCATTCAATAAATGGTTGGTGGCGGCTTAGACGTGGAAATGCGACTAAAAGATGTGAATAAAATTCACGCCAGACTAATTCATTTAACCAAGAGAACGCCCCACTATCAGGGTAATCTAACACTTGGGGATTCTCTGCTTGTAATCGGTTGAAGCATTGGCGAGGGGATAGCACCCCCACCGCGAGGTAAGGTGATAATTGGCTGGTACCATCAATAGAGGGAATATCTCTATCGTTTTGATAATCGATGACTTTTTGGGAGCAAAACTGCCTGAGTCGCGTTAAAGCCGATTTTTCACCAGCAGGAAATTGCTGGGAGTCTTCAATTGGCTGATGCGGAAATAACGGTGAAGCCCTATCAATGTTGATAGGGGCCGCTCGTTTTTCTGGGGCACGCAGTGAACGGCAATCTGTCACGGTGAGCTGGGTGAGGAAGGCTCGGCGAAAGGGAGTATAGACTTGATACATCTCCCTTTTTTGGGTAGTCACAGAGCCCGGTGGCAGTAATAAATAGTCATCGAAAGCATGGATATGCAACCCATGAGGTTGATTGATTAACCACTCGTCTCGTTGTTTTTCGTTCCACTCATATTGCCGATTAAAAAACAAGGCATCAGCCTGTTGTGCCTTTGCGTAATCGAGTACCCATTGTGCTGCGTCGGCAAAATCAGCCACAGTTTGACAAACCAGTGGAATACCAAGCTCAGCGAGTGAATTTTGCAGTTCAGCAAGGTTTTGGTGAATGAATGAGATTTGTCGCTCAGCCATATCATGTTGTTGCCACTGCTTAGGGGTTGCAGTAAAAAGGGCAATGACTTTCGCATCTGGGTCTGCACAGGCGGAGGAAAGCGCTTTGTTATCGGTGACCCGCAGATCATTGCGAAACCAGATAAGATGACAAACGTGTTTGGCTGCCATTACCTCCCTCCTTGGTTGATGTTTTGTTGGAATCAAAACAATAGGTTTTGAAAATAAACTAGGAAAATCAATTTATTGAATTTCGGCTGATAACACAAAGCGGGAAAAACCACGCTTTTATCCCGCTTTGTCAACAACCTGAAAGGGCCGGTAAACGGCCCTTTCATATTTAATCTAATTTAGGATGCTGATTGATTAAGGATTGGCGTTTTTTCTCAAGCTCAGCAATTTGTTGGTCAATATCTTCAACTTTCTGCTCAATATTGTCAAAGTGCTCGCTAAGAATTTCTTTTGCCTCGGCTTTATCTGATGCAGCAGGTGTTGCTCCGCGTAATGGTTTATTCGCCGTTTCTGGCATTCTGATACCCGTATATAAACCAATTAAAGCAATCACGATTAAGTAATACGCTGGCATGTATAAGTCAGTAGTTGATTCGACCAACCATGCCGCAACAGTCGGTGTCGCACCGGCAATTAATACTGAAATATTAAAGGCAATAGCTAACGCACTGTAACGAATATGAGTTGGGAAAATCGCGGGTAAAATGGAAGCCATAACCCCTGTAAAACAGTTCAACAGCACCGCTAAAATCAATAAACCCAGGAAAATTAAGCCAACAGAACCACTGTTGATTAACATAAACGCAGGGTATGCCAATAAAATCAGCCCTACGCTACCGGTAATGACAAATGGGCGACGACCAATTTTATCACTGGTTAAACCGATAATCGGTTGAACAAATAACATACCAATCATAATTGCAATAATAATTAGCACACCATGGTCAGTAGAGTAATTCAGGTTGTGTGATAAGTAACTTGGCATGTAGGTCAGCAACATATAGTAAGTCACGTTGGTTGCGATAACCAAGCCAACACAAATCATCAAGCTTTTCCAATACTTAGTCGCCACTTCACGTACTGAGATTTTTGGTGGATTTTGAATATTGGCTTTATCTTGTTTTTCTAACGATTCAACATGTTGTTGGAACGCAGGAGTTTCTTCCAGTGAATGACGTAGATATAACCCGATGATCCCTAACGGTAACGCTAAGAAGAACGGAATTCTCCAGCCCCAATCATGGAAGTTAGCTTCCCCAACGATACTGGAAATTAGTACTACGACACCCGCACCTAAGACAAAACCGGCGATAGAGCCAAAGTCTAACCAACTTCCCATAAAGCCACGTTTACGGTCTGGTGAGTATTCAGCAACAAAGATTGCGGCACCAGAATATTCACCACCTACCGAGAAACCTTGAGCTAACTTAGCAATTAATAACAGAATGGGGGCCCAGATACCGATGCTCTCATAGGATGGAATCAAACCAATACAGAAGGTACTGACTGCCATGATGATAATCGTCATCGAAAGGACTTTTTGACGGCCGTATTTGTCACCTAAGATACCAAAAACGACCCCCCCTAATGGCCTAACTAAGAAAGGCACGGAGAAAGTGGCTAATGCGGCAATCATCTGTACGCTCGGTGATGCGTCCGGAAAGAAAACCTGACCTAGAACATAGGCTAAGAAACCGTATACCCCAAAATCAAACCATTCCATCGCATTACCCAGCGAAGCCGCGGTAATTGCTTTTTTGAGTTTACCGTCATCAATAATAGTAATATCACTAATATTTAACGGTTTTTCTTTTTTCTTCTTGAATCTCATGAAACCATCCTCTTATTTTAATTTCAATAACCGAAACAACAGCATTTAAGATGTGGGTTTTCATACATCGGTAAAATATAAAACCTTATTATTTAGAATAGACGTTGTTTACGTAATAGATAAGTTTTTAGTGTTTTTATGTAGAGCTGAAATAACAGGCTAAAATAGGTACGTAATGGGTAGAATAATGAGAGCGTTTGTCTTTTGAATACAGCAAAAAAGCCACCTTGAGTTAAAAAATACAGTACTAATACTACATTAATATCGAACAAATGTAAAATATAGGTGTTTTATACTAATTCATATGTCTTAGTAGGATTTTGTGTTAGTAATATAATGATTGAACTGAATAATTGAAAAAATAGAGGCTCAGGAAAGGATAGTGTAAAATAAATTGTTTAAAATCAATTTAATACATTTTGATAGGTGAGTTTTAGCCTGTCATAAATATATAAGGTTAGCAATTTAATATGGTCGAAATAATGGTATTGTTGCGATGAAGAATATATGAAGATAACCCCATCCTTTTACGATGCTCTTGTTTTGCTTAAGCTATTAATAACTCATCTATTTATTTATCTTGTTGCTATCCTCTTCTTTTGATAATAACGGTGGATTATGCTGTTCTATTTTATATTTAATTTGATGAGTAGGAATGAGGAATTTACTTAGTTACAATCAATCTATTGTCGATATTGGGTTTGATATAAGCGAGTATGACAAAATTCTATTTTGAATGTTGTTATGCATCTAAAAATACCCTTCATATTTTGTACTGCAAGATATCAAGGGTATCACATCCGACTTAAAAGAGTGCCATTATGAAAAAACAGAGTGTTGCATCCTATATTGCAAAAGTACTTGATAATGCAGGTGTTAAACGTATTTGGGGCGTTACAGGAGACTCGTTAAATGGCTTAACCGACAGCTTGCGTCGTCAAGGCGCTATTGAGTGGCTAGGAACTCGTCATGAGGAAGTGGCTGCCTTTGCTGCGGGTTCAGAAGCTCAGCTAACCGGTAATTTAGCCGTATGTGCAGGCTCTTGCGGGCCAGGAAATATGCATCTTATTAATGGGTTGTATGATTGCCACCGTAATCGCGTACCCGTATTGGCGATTGCTGCTCATATCCCATCCAGCGAAATTGGTAGTAATTATTTCCAAGAAACTCACCCAACTGAATTATTCCGTGAATGCAGCCATTACTGTGAAATGGTCTCTAACCCAGAGCAAATTCCACAGGTCCTTGGCATCGCTATGCGTAAAGCAATTTTGAATAAAGGGGTATCAGTGGTCGTAATACCGGGGGATATTGCGCTAAAAGATGCACCAGAATCAGCGAAAGAAACATGGTATCAGCCACAAGCGCCACTTATTATGCCTCAGCGGAGTGAAATCGAAAAACTCGCCGAATTGCTGAATCAATCTAAGAATATCACGTTATTCTGTGGAAATGGCTGCGCAGGCGCTCACGATGAAGTGGTTAAGCTAGCAGAAACACTAAAAGCACCGGTAGTACATGCGTTACGTGGTAAAGAACATATTGAATGGAATAACCCATACAGTGTTGGAATGACAGGCTTGATAGGTTTTTCATCGGGTTACCACGCGATGATGAACGCAGATACGGTTGTTTTGTTAGGGACACAATTTCCATACCGTCCTTTCTATCCAAGCGAAGCTAAAATTATTCAGGTTGATATTAATGCAGGTAGTTTGGGTTCTCATTGCCATATAGATATGGGCCTGATTGGTGATATCAAAGCAACATTGGATGCATTACAGCCACACTTAGAAGCTAAACAGGATACAAAACACCTTGATGGCGCTTTAAAACATTATGCAGAGGCTCGAAAAGGGTTAGATGACCTCGCTAAACCGGGTCATGAGGGATTAATACATCCACAGTACCTCGCAACAAAAATTAGTGAATTAGCCGCTGATGACGCGATTTTCACCTGTGACGTAGGAACTCCGACAGTATGGGCAGCCCGTTACTTGAAAATGAACGGTAAGCGCCGTTTAATCGGCTCCTTTAACCATGGGTCAATGGCGAATGCGATGCCACAGGCTATTGGTGCACAAGCCGTTGATAAAAAACGCCAAGTGGTTGCAATGTGTGGCGATGGTGGTTTCAGTATGTTAATGGGAGATTTTATCTCTCTTTCCCAAATGCAATTACCAGTAAAAATCATCATTCATAACAATGGCGTACTTGGTTTTGTGGCCATGGAAATGAAAGTGGCAGGTTTCTTGACAGCGGGAACGGATTTACAGAACCCTAACTTTGCAGCGATTGCGAATGCCGCGGGTATCAAAGGCATCCGGGTTGAAAAAAGTGAAGATCTAGACGGTGCATTAAAAGAAGCTTTTGCCCATGATGGGCCAGTGGTGGTTGATGTCTTGACTGCCAAACAAGAGCTGTCTATGCCGCCAGAAATCGCAGCACAAGAAGCAAAAGGCTTTAGCCTATATATGTTAAAAGCGATTATGAGTGGTCGCGGTGATGAAGTCGTTCAATTAGTGAAAACAAACTGGCTACGTTAAGTCATTATTGTGAATAGCGGGAAAGCCCAATTCAGATGGATTGGGCTTTTTTATTTATCAATATCCTGCGGCTGACTGACTACGCCACAAATGGGCGGCAACCAGTGCGCGCCATGGGGAGAATTGCTCCAACCATTTTTCCGTTTCTTTGGCGGTAGGCTGTTCTGATTTCGCGAGCAATGTTTGTAGATTACGTCTTACCGCTACATCCCCATGTAATGAGCCATCTAAGTAATTGAATCCTCGTAGTAAAGCATAGCTTACAGTCCAAGGGCCAATACCTTTGATTTGTAATAATTGCTCAGTTATTTGATTCGCATTGGAGTGAGTAACCTGCTGTGATAAATCAATTTGTTGATTTTCGATGGCTTCACAAAGGGCTCTGAGGGCGATAATTTTACCGTTTGAAAAGCCCGTTTGTCGCAGGGTTTCGTCATCAACTAACTTGATTTGTGGAGTGTCGGGGAAACACCAAATACCTGAAGTGTGCTGAATTCCTACCGCTTGGATAAAGCGCCGACGAATGGCGATAGCCGCATGAACACTAATTTGTTGGCCTATAATAGCCCAAACTAACGCTTCAAATGCGCTGGCAGATTGATAAATCCTTAATCCTCTTTGCTTTCCAATGAGCTGACCAAGTACTGGAGTTTCAAGGTAGTGTTTTTCGAACTCATCAATATTCTGTTTTAAGCCGAGTACATGCTGTGCCAGCGTTAATAGGTCTGGTTCATTGATAATGATAGATGGGGAGTCAATTGCTAATGAAATCGTTGCGTGTTGCTTTTGAAGCTCCAATGTCATTTTTGTTGCATGTTGTTGCCATATTATGCCCTTGTGTAATGTGTTTTCTTCCACTATTTCCGCGACATTGTGTTGATCTCTCAGATGAAAGGCAAAAAAATCACCATAAAGGTAATTGGTAGGGAGAGTTAGCTGTGCGGTAAATATTTGCATAATGATGGCCTTGTCAGATTTTTCTTTATTCACAATATTATTGTGAATTAGCGCATTTAGTTACTCATTTTTTACAGAGCAGATATGTTATCTTGTACAGAGCTATTTATTTTGTACTGATATTATTTATCCATTTAATAAGGAAGTGTAAATGAAAACTGAGGGTCACAGTTCATCTCATGGCACTTCGGTACCATCATCACAACCAAGGCAAGAATTAACAGGCATTGGTGGATGGCTTATTTTACCCATGTTAGGGATAGTTTTGTCTTTGATTATTTTGCCTTTTTCTATTTATGAGCAAAATGTTCAAGTGATTGAATATTGGATTGAATTAACAGACCCACAATCAAGCTCATTTATTCCATTATTTAAAGAGCTCATCTACTTTGAGGTTTTAGGTAACGTTATTTTATACGCGACCTTGCTTTTTCTAAGTTATGTCTTTTTTACAAAGAAAAAACTCACAATTAAAATTTATATTTTTTTCCAGATCTTTTCGTTAGTTTTGACGGTTACGGATATCATACTCGCAAGTATTTTATTAGATTTAGAAGTTGAATCCTCGGATATCAAAGATATTTTTCGGGCACTAATTGCTTGTGCAATTTGGATACCGTATTTTTTAGTTTCAAGGCGAGTTAAAAATACCTTTGTAAATTAACAAATAAAATTTTGTGATTTTTTATTGGGTAGGTAAATGATGATTAAATGCAAACGAGTTTATGACCCTGTTGACGATAACGATGGCTACCGTGTGCTTATTGATAGACTGTGGCCAAGAGGAATAAAAAAAACAGATTTACAACACGACTCTTGGAATAAAGACGTTGCACCTTCTAATGAACTGCGTAAATGGTTTCATCAGAACACAGATCAGTTTGCACAGTTTATCGAACGATATCAGCAGGAACTTAATAACACAACGGCTTGGCAGGCGTTGGTTTCTCAGGCAAAACAAGGTGATTTAACACTGTTATACAGTGCTAAAAATACAGAACATAATCAAGCAATTGTACTCAAAGCATTTCTTGAAGATAAAATGCAAAGTAAAAGTAAATAAAGGTTATCGGAATGGATATTCAGCAATCAACCACACAAACAGAGCCAGCAATAATATCATCGGTGGCTCAACCAGCGGTTAAAAAGCCGTTACAGGGGATTAGTGGCTGGTTAATTTTACCAATTATCGGACTGTTTTATATGCAGTACAAAACAGTCATGATGTTATTGCAAGAAATTTCACAAGTTCAAACCGCATGGCCATTGGCAACTCAAGCGGATTCTGATTTTTATATTCCAGGTTTTGCGACAGGTTTCTATCTCTTGCAACTAGGTTATGGTGTTTTGATTGCACTGTTTCTTTGGACATTTATCGCCGCAGTTAAATGGAAAAAACAAGCGAAGTGGCTATTTATCATCACCATGGTGTTATTTACTTTAATGGTATTGGTTGCCCGTTTTGTATTCCCATATATATTTGGATTGGAAATTAATCACTCAAATATTATTACAGCCATAAATGGCAGCTTCTATTGTGTGTTATGGATCCCCTACTTTTTAGTTTCACATCGCGTCAAAAATACGTTTATCCATTAAAGTATCTGGCCACTCCTTATTAGTAGTGGCCTAACATACGGTTATTTATCAGAAAGATTTAGAGTGTGGGTTATATTGCAGTTTGCAATAAACGCGTCATCGTGGGAAACCAGTAATAGTGTTCCTTGGTAGTCCTGCAATAGCGCTTCAAGTAGTTGTTTTGAATCTAAGTCTAAATGATTATCGGGCTCGTCGAGTAATAAAATAGCGGGTGGACTCGGGCTATGTGTGAGTGCCAATAGCGTTGCTTTTAGCTGCTCACCACCACTGAGCTGCTGTAGTGGTAACAATGACTTATCTCCTCGTATCCGCAACATGCCTAATTGCGTGCGCCACTGTTCTACAGTAAATACAGGTTGGTATTGATAAAGCGCTTCAGCGACAGGCAATGTTTTATCGAGTAAATTGAGGTGTTGATCTAAATAGCAAAACTCACCGCTTAGGCGGTACTCTCCTGAAGATGATGGCAACAGGCCTGCAAGCACTTTAAGTAGCGTTGATTTACCGCAACCATTAACTCCTTGAATATGCCAGTGCTCTCCACTGTATACAGTGAATGAGAGTGGTGACGAATAACCGTAAGGCAAACGCAAGTCAGAAGCGAAAATTGTGACTTTATTTCCTTCATTTTGATAGTTAATCGTCATTTTTTGCGGCTTGATATGGCGAGCTCTTTCTTGGTTTTCCTGTTGCTGGTTTTGTAGATTATCCATCACTCGTTGGTGCCGCTCTGCGACATTTGATTGCTTTTTCTCCGCACGATTTTTCTGCATATCAAGCAGCAGTAAGGATTGCGACCCACCATAGCGAATTTTTTCACCTTGTTTTTTGCGTTGAGCGGCTTTTTGTAATGTGGCTTGCTGTTGTTTTTTCTCTTGGTGAATGCGTTTTTCTAAGCGTTCACCTTGTGCGTCAATTGCAGCGATTTCCAAGTTTTTTTGGGTATCGTATAACGTATAATTTCCCCCATATTCATGTAAGCCTTTTTCCGTTAACTCAAAAATGGTATCCATTTCTTCTAATAGGGTTCTGTTGTGAGAAATAATGAGACAACCAGCTCGATGCTCAGTAAGCTTTTGATTGAGCCATTGCCGACTTTGTGTATCTAAATGGTTATCTGGTTCATCAAGTAGCAAAAAGTGGTTTTGATGAAGAAATGCACGACAAAGGGCTAGGCGAGTACGTTCCCCCCCACTTAAATGGGCAATGGGGGCTTCCATTGAGATAGCGAGTCCTGCTGAATCCAATAAACTTTGCCATTGGGAAGGTAAATGCCATTTATCTTCCGTTAGTTCAAAATCTGCCAAAGAACCATTCCCTGCCTCAATGCGTGAAAATGCGTGATAAAGTTCATTCATGCCTAAGGCATCGACGAGTGTTTCGCCAGTTAGTCGCGTTAATTGCTCGACATAGATAAAGGGAAGGTTCCAATGTACATTCCCTTGCGTAGGGGATAATTGGTCAGCAAGAATACGCATCAAGACAGATTTCCCTTTGCCATTATGACCAATTAGGGCATTTTTTTGGCATGACAGCGTCCCGCTTAACGGAGGAAAAAGGGCGGTTTGGTTAAATTCAATATTGAGCTGTGAAAAGTGACAAGCAATCGTCATATGCACCTCCAAAATAATGAGGACAGACAACGTCGTTGACTTATCAAGAAGCGTCGATGAAAGCGGTTGCCTGCCAGGAACAGAAAAATGAATACCAAAAGGGTATTGGAAAATATTTTCTGGCAGTGCTTAGTTCATCGTGAGGCGTACCTGCGAAGTTGGGTGAGCGATAAATTCGCACACATTATAAACAGGTTAAATTGATTTACGCAACTTATCGTGATTGGGTTTTTTCTGAAAGTCGTGCTAACGATTTAATAATAGAAAAAGCCAGTCAATAATAGCGACTGGCTTTTTCCATTAACAACGAGATTTTATAACAACGAGATTTTTACGATTATGCAGAGGTATTCTCTGACAACCATTGAGCAATGCGTTGCTTTTCTTCTTCATTCAGCCACATACCCAATTTAGTGCGACGCCAAATAGCATCATCCAACTCTGTTACCCACTCATGTTTGACTAAGTAACGTAATTCCGCTTCGTAGAGATTCGCAGAGAATGCTTCACCAAGGTCGCTGAGTGAATTCGCGCCTTCAAGGATTAATTTACTGTTGCTACCGTAGGTTCTGGCAAAACGTAGCGCTAAGCCTTCAGGAAGCCATTGATAATGTTGACGTAACACGCGTGCATAACCATCACGGTCACAACCTTCGATATCACCACCCGGTAATTGGCCATTTTTGGTCCATGGGCTACCTGCATTTGGATAGTAAGTCGCTAATTTATTCACAGCGGCTTCCGCTAACTTACGATAAGTCGTTAATTTACCACCAAATACAGACAACAATGGCGCTTGGCCTTGTTCATCGTGAATATCCAATGTGTAATCACGAGTAATGGCTTGTGGTGAGTCTGATTCATCGTCGCACAGTGGGCGAACACCTGAATAATCCCAAACAATATCACTCACGGTTAACTGCTTTTTGAAGTGGTCGTTATACACTTTCAGTAAATAGTTAACTTCGTTTTCATCAATTTTGACGTCTTTCGGGTCGCCTTTATATTCTACGTCAGTCGTACCGATGATAGAAAACTCATCCATCCACGGGATAACAAATACAATACGGTTATCTTCATTTTGTAAGATGTACGCTTGTGGTTCATCATGTGCGCGTGGAACGACAATGTGGCTACCTTTGATTAGGCGAATACCATAAGGTGATTTTAATTTCAGGCCATCATCAAAGAACTCTTTTACCCAAGGCCCTGTAGCATTAACCAGCCCTTTCGCTTTCCATGTATGAGTTTCCCCCGTACGTAAGTCTTGAGCTTCAACAACCCATAAGCCGTTTTCACGGTAGGCGCGAGTCACTTTTGTGCGAGTACGAACCTCACCATTCTTACGTACCACTTCTTGAGCGTTTAACACAACTAAACGCGCATCATCAACCCAACAATCGGAATATTCAAAACCTTTCGTTAATTCAGGTTTGAGTACAGAGTTTTGGTTGAATTTCAGACCTTTACTGCTTGGTAAGCTGACACGTTTGCCTAAATGGTCATATAAGAATAGGCCAATGCGGATCATCCAAGCTGGACGTAAATGAGGCTGATGAGGTAAGCGGAAGCGCATTGGGAAGGCTATATGTGGTGCTAATCGTAATAGCACTTCACGTTCAGCCAATGCTTCGCTCACTAATCTAAATTCATAATGCTCTAAATAACGTAAGCCACCGTGAATGAGTTTAGAACTCGCAGATGAAGTCGCACTTGCCAAGTCTTGAGCTTCGAGCAGTAATACCGATAATCCACGACCTGCAGCATCTGCTGCAATACCAGCGCCGTTGATCCCGCCGCCGATGACAATCAAGTCTTTAGTTTCCATGCATCCCCCTGAGATGTTCGAAACACTTTCAATAATGTTCGTTTTCGCTCATTTGATTGTAGTCAAAATAGATAGTGATGCCAACTATTATTAATGAAAAAAATAACAACTGCGTGATATTGGTAACAATTTTTTTTCAATACCCACACATAAAATATTGTTATTTACAATGAAAAAAAGAGAGTTTCGCGCGAAAAAGAAAAAAACAATGGCAAGGCGGGGGAGACTAAAATAGGAAAGGAGACTAAGAAGTATGATGGCAGCGGGCGCTACCATCATTAAGATAATTATTTGATTAACAAAGCTCTAATTGAACATTATGTTGCTCAATGACTTTGAGAATGCTGTCAGGTGGCTGTTTATCCGTAAATAAGTAGTCAATCAGGTTCATATTGCCCAAATTAACCATCGCGTTACGACCAAATTTAGAATGGTCGGTGACGAGCATGACACAGCGTGAGTTCTCAATAATCGCGCGTTTGGTACGAACTTCATGGTAATCGAACTCAAGTAATGAGCCATCCATATCAATACCACTGATACCCAAAATACCGTAATCTAGCCTAAATTGAGAAATAAAATCGAGGGTCGCTTCACCGACAATACCGCCATCTCTTGAGCGAACTTCACCCCCCGCTAAAATTAGGCGGAAGTCTTCTTTTGGCATCAGTAATGTGGCGACATTAAGGTTATTGGTCACCACGCGTAGGTTTTTGTGATTAACCAATGCATGAGCAACGGCTTCGGGAGTGGTACCAATATCTATAAATAATGTTGCACCGTCAGGAATTTGGCTTGCAACATGTTGTGCGATACGCGCTTTTTCATCTGACCACATGATTTTACGGTCATTATAAGCTGCATTCACGGAACTTGAAGGCAGTGCTGCGCCACCGTGGTGCCGCTGAATTTTATTTTGTTCAGCGAGGTCATTGAGGTCCCGACGGATTGTTTGAGGGCTTACCTCAAAGTGTTCGACGAGTTCTTCAGTACTGACATATCCCTGAAGACGCACAAGCTCAACTATTGCATCATGTCTCTGGGTTTGTTTCACAGCGTTAGCCTCTAATTATTAAAATGTTTTATCTGGAGCTCTGGTGTTTAAAACTGTGCCTATTATCCCATACTCCCATCAATAAGCCGATAATTAACCCTGAAGTATGTGCGGCATTCGCAATATGCATACCTAAAACATCGAAGTAACCGAAAAAAAGCCAGATAATAGAGAATATCATTAACCCTCGAGGGACGCTGATGCCACTTTCAGGCCGACGTTCACCCGTTAACCACACATAGCTGACAAGGGCATAGACGACACCAGATAAGCCGCCAAAGTTGTTTTCACTAAACAGCGACTGACCCCAGTTACTAAACAGTGCAGAGACTAGTAAGATAGTGAATAATTTACCCGTTCCGAGCTTTCGCTCAACTTGCCCAGCCAGAAACCACCATAGCGCAAGGTTGAAACCAATATGTGATAGCGAAAAGTGCACCAATGCAGGGCTAAACCAACGCCAAAGTTCCGTTTGTTGGTCGCCAATAGGCCATGCTAAATAGCGTAGAACTTCTCGGGCATCGGTCATTTCTACCCAAAGATATACAACAATCGACAATAAAATAACAGCGATAGTTAAAGGGCCAGATTGTTCTTTAAGGTAGCCCCAGGTCAGGTAGTTACGATATTGAAACTGGGTATCTGCGCTTCCCGTGTGCCAACTGGCTTCTAGGTAGCGGGGGTGATTTGGATCTTGTAAAAAAATATCTAATTCTTTCTGGGTTTGAGATTGAAATTGCTCATCTTCTAGCCAAAGCTCAAAGACGGCTTGTTCCTGTGATGGCTTTATTATTAAGTGGATATTTTTGCTAGCCATATAGTCAACAAAGGCTTGTGCCATTCTAGGATTAGCAAAAGAGGTGATGTGGATCATGAATGCGTTTTCTCATCTAGAGAGCCGTAACGGCTTGTGGATATTCCCTTAACCATGCTTCAAATCCACCATTGATGCTGTATACAGATTCAAAGCCAATGTTGATCAGATATTGTGCAGCGCCTTGGCTACTGTGCCCATGGTAACACATCACCATAACTGGTTGTTCGTAATCCGTTTGTTCTAGAAATTGGCTTAGTGACTCATTGGTGAGGTGATAGGCCCCACTAGCATGGCCTGCGCGGAAACTTTGTGGGTCTCGTACATCTACCAGTATGGCAGTACCGTCCACCCAATGTTGGTAAGCTTGCTCTGGTGTTAGTGTTTCAAAATGGTCCATAAAATACCAAATACAGTAGGTAACAACCGATAAAAGGTTAAATGAGAGGCACCCGTAAAAAACCAAGTGCCAAATACTCGTGGTATTGATTAGTAGAAAGAGTGCTCGCCACGTTGGTGTTCAGTCAGGTCTTTAACGCCTTTTAGCTCACCTTCAAACATTTTGAGAAGTTCTTTTTCGATACCTTCTTTAAGAGTGACATCAACCATTGAACAACCGTTACAGCCGCCACCAAATTGCAGAATTGCAAAGCCTTCATCGGTGATTTCCATCAGGGAAACACGGCCACCGTGGCTGGCAAGTTGTGGGTTAATTTGTGACTGTAAAACATACTCAACACGTTCAATTAATGGTGCGTCATCAGAGACCTTACGCATTTTGGCGTTTGGTGCTTTTAACGTCAGTTGTGAGCCCAGTTGGTCGGTAACGAAGTCAATCTCGGCATCATCTAAGAATGGCGCGCTAATTTCATCAACATAAGCAGATAATTTCTCGAACTTTAGTTCTTTATCTGTTGCTTCAACGGCACCCGGAGGGCAGTATGACACACCGCACTCTGCGGTTGGTGTGCCTGGGTTGATAACAAAAACACGGATTTGAGTTCCTGGCTCTTGATTTTCCAACAATTTGGCAAAATGAGCCTGTGCTGCTTCAGTAATATTAATCATAATCATTTGCTCAATAATAGTTGACTGCTTTAGTTGGTTATAATACGCCCATTTACCCCTTTCCTACAAGGTGCGACACAGTGACCATGCATCAACAGTATGTACACCCGCACAAATCAACAATTGTGCTGCGGTATTCATGGTGGAACCTGTTGTAATAACATCATCAAGAACAGCAACATGTAGGTTTGAAACCGAGTTGTTTAAGGTAAATGCTCCCTTTAGGTTATTTCGGCGATACTCACGTTTTAGTGTAATCTGTGCCAGTGTAGCACGACTACGTGATAATGAATTTTGCGAATAGGGGATATTTAACCATCTGGATAAATTTTCGCCTATTAATGCCATATGGTCAAATCCTCTCCACCACAGACGGCGGCGATGCAGTGGAATGGTGATGATTAAGTCCGGTTTTTGCCATTTTTGTTGGCGGTAACCCGTGAGCCAAAATAACGCAAAAATTCGTGCTAGAGTAAAAGCAAGTTGAGATTGATTTTGAAATTTAAAACGATGGATTAACAAGCGTAAAGCGCCTTGGTACGGGGTTACTGTGATAATTCTCTGCCATGCGGGAGGGTTTTTTAGGCAACGTCCGCACTCCATGGTAGGCTGCTCACAGGGTAAAGCGCAGCGTAAACAGCAGGTTGGCATTTTAGGTAGTCCTTTGAGGCAAAAATGACAAACACCCTGATGAGTTAATTTTAGTGATTGGTGACATAGCCAGCAGCCCCCCTCCATTGTTAGCATAGTAGCGTCCCGTTAAAACGAATTGACAAATAAATGAATGAAGAGAGTGTAACGATGGCAAAGTTATATTGGCAGACCGTTAGTGAAGGTAAACAAGATCTTGTGTTGCTGCACGGATGGGGACTGAACGCACAAGTCTGGCAAACAATTATTCCGCGAATCGCTTCGCACTTTCGGGTTCATTTAGTTGACCTGCCAGGTTATGGGCGTAGCCAAGGTTTCCTTCCTATGAATATTCAATCAATGGCAAATATTTTGTGGGAACAAGCGCCTAAAAACGCGATTTGGCTCGGTTGGTCACTTGGTGGGCTAGTTGCAAGTCGTGTTGCGCTTGACCATCCTTATGAAGTCAAAGGGTTAATTACCGTTGCTTCTTCTCCATGCTTTAAAGCAGAAGAAAACGGTTGGGCGGGGATCCGACCGGAAGTTTTATTAGGTTTCGAACAGCAACTTTCGGCTGATTTTCATCGTACCGTTGAGCGTTTTTTAGCATTGCAGACATTAGGGACAGAAAGCGCAAGAAATGATGCTAGAACCTTGAAGTCCGTGGTACTTGAACAACCTATCCCAACGGTTGAAACGTTAAATGCCGGGCTTGAATCATTGCGTACCGAAGATTTGCGCGATGAATTAAAACAGTTACCCATTCCTTTCTTGCGCATTTATGGTTATCTCGATGGCTTGGTACCGCGCAAAATAGTGCCCATTTTAGATGAGCTTTACCCTAATTCCCCATCTGTCATTATGCGCAATAGTGCCCATGCACCCTTTATTTCCCATCCTGATGAGTTTTGCGAATACCTGTTGGATTTT
Organism: Providencia sp. PROV130; assembly: GCF_028482225.1. Lineage (NCBI taxonomy): Bacteria > Pseudomonadati > Pseudomonadota > Gammaproteobacteria > Enterobacterales > Morganellaceae > Providencia > Providencia sp. PROV130. The sequence goes on from NZ_JAMPQC010000017.1 coordinate 93,791, forward strand.
CAAAGTCGTATCGAGGAATAAATAAAAAAATCAGCCTAACTCATGGCTGATTTTTTTGTGGTGTACCTATTATTTGATTTTATACACAAAATGAGCGCAATCAGTGCTTTCTGGGCAGCCTTTACAACTACTGCCCGTTAAACAAGCATTGATATCGACTTGTTCAATTTTTTCTAAGCTGACGAGTTTCTCAACCATCGCTTGAATTAATGGAACCGGTGTATTTAGCTGCTCACTGAGTAGCGCGATGTCAGCTTGCCCATATAAGGCGATTAAATCTCTTATTTGCAGCAAGCTAGTCATCGTTTTATTCCTTAGTGGCAAGCATCACTTGAACAGCCAGAACATTGCTCTGCAGTTTTGCTCTTGATGTTCAGGGTTACACGGCTACGCATGCGGCGTAAGAATATGAACAAGGCAAGGTTGAACAGGACAACCGCAGCAATGGTAATCAAACTGCTTTGTGGGTGCTCGCTGAATGTGGCAACTTGGTAAAACAGAGCCGCGAGGCTATAAGCCACATTCAAGCCCCACAGAATGGAGAAACTCATCCAACTTTTATTGGTTTCACGTGCGATAGCACCCATCACCGAGACGCAAGGCACATACAGTAAGACGAAGATTAGGTAGCTATAGGCAGCAATGCCTGAACCAAATTTCGCTGCCATAGTGCCCATTGAACCGGACTCCATCTCTCCATCACCTTTACTGGCTTCGATAGGGTTTGATAGCGCACTTAAGGTAAAGGTTTCTTTTAAGCTGTCCCAAGTTTCAGAAACCGCATCTCCCAGTTCTTCCCATAAATTGAATGATTCTGCATCGAATGGCTCAGAAGTAATGGCTTCAGCGGTATACAGAGTATTTAAAGTCCCCACGACGACTTCTTTAGCCATCGCCCCGGTAATTAACCCCACGGTCGCTTGCCAATTATCTGCATGCACACCAATCGGCTGTAACGCAGGGGTAATAACTTTACTGACAGAAGCGAGTGCAGAGTCATTAATATTATCAACAGGCTTACCAGAGAAAGAGAAACTATTTAATGCACCAATAAAGATACTGGCAACGACGATAACTTTACCCGCTCGTACCACAAAGCCTTTTAGGCGTTGCCATGTTTGAATCAGCAATGTTTTGATGTGCGGTACATGGTAAACCGGAAGCTCCATAATAAACGGAGAGGCCTCGCCACGCATAAGGGTATGTTTTAGTAATAACCCTGTCAAAATAGCGACAACAATCCCTAAAATATAGAGAGAAAAGACCACACTAGCCCCATTTTTGCCAAAGAAAGCGGCAGCAAAAACAGCGAAAATGGCCAGCCTTGCACCACAAGACATAAACGGTGCCATTAGTACCGTAATGAGCCTTTCACGCGGTGCATCTAGCGTGCGTGCACCCATAATTGATGGTACGTTACAGCCAAAGCCGACAATCAACGGTACGAAGGATTTACCTGGTAAACCTAGCGCCTGCATGAGGCGGTCCATCACGAAAGCGGCTCGTGCCATATAACCCGAGTCTTCCAGTATTGAAAGAAACAGGTACATCATCCCGATTTGTGGTACTAACGGTAATACTGTATTAATACCACCACCGACACCTTGGGCAAGGAAAATAGTGAGCCAATCAGGGAAGCTAAAATAGGCGCCAACCCACTGAATACCATGAATAAATATCGCCTCAGAAGCACCTTCAAAGAAAGGCTGCAATGCCCCACCAATGTTAATGGCTAAGACAAACATCAGGTACATCACAAATAAGAAAATAGGTACACCGAGCCAACGGCTCAGAATAAATCTATCCAGTGATTGTGTTAGTCGATTTGGTTCAGCGGCGCTATTGTTAATCGCGGCATGACAAATTGTGGCAATAGATTGATAACGTGCGTCAGCGATGAGTAGTTCAGGCTCTTCGTTTAAGCCTTCTTTCAGTGTTTGGCGTATCGCCAGTAATTGCCCTTCAGATATTTCTGCGCGTTGACGGCTATAAATATCCCCTTCGAGAATTTGTAATGCTAACCAGCGGCGTTGCTGGTGGCTAAATTGTTGTGTTGAAATTTGTTCAGATAAAGAATCCACTGCTTGTAATAACTGGGGTGGATATTCCACAAGGGCTTGTTGGCTATTTTGTGGATGTGTATCAATGGCTTTTTTTAGTTTATCGATACCGGTTGCTCGAGTTGAAACCATTGGGATCACAGGGCAACCGAGCTGTTTTTCTAATTCAGCAATATTAATATCAATATGTTGGCTTTGAGCGATATCCAACATATTCAAGGCAACAATACATGGAACGCCTAACTCAACTAATTGTAATGTCAGATAGAGGTTACGCTCTAAATTGGATGCATCGACAACATTAATGAGCATGTCGGCCTCACCACTTAAAATAAAGTAGCAGGCGATTTGTTCGTCGAGAGAGGTTTGTTCAGAAATGGTGGTCAAAGAGTAAGTGCCGGGTAGGTCAACAAGCTCGATTTTATGGTCATCGGTATGGAAGCGACCCACTTTTCGTTCAACAGTGACCCCTGCCCAGTTACCGACCCGCTGCCTTGACCCTGTAAGTTGGTTAAATAGGGTCGTTTTGCCTGCATTGGGGTTACCAATTAAGCCGATAGTTAATCGTTTCATAGTGTTTGCCAATAATAAAAAAGAAATACTTAAACGGTGGTTGCTTCATCTAGATTGAGTAGGGCAAGATCCTTTTTACGCAGCACTAAGCTGACGCGGTGAGTTTCTATTTGTACAGGATCGCCAAAAGGCGCCAAGCGCACCACTTTAAAGACAGAACCCGGAAGTAAACCGAGTGAGAGTAGTTTTTGTCGGTATGCAGGACTGATTTCTGGAGAGAAACCGAGTATTTTGTAACTGCATTGAGGAAGTATTGCCATAGTGTCTTCCTAATCATTTAATTCATAATGATATCGATGACAATGTTAAAGATTATAATTGCTCAGGTAATAAGACCGCCAAACAAAAATAAATCTAATTAACAATGAGAATCATAATCATCCACCTTTTGTTATATTTAGCCTCTTTTTTCGTCAATTTGACTTGATATGGATCAACGAAGCATTGAGTTTGCGGTGTTTCGTTAGCAAAAGTAATGGCGGAGTAAACGCGGGGGAGAGGGTGGAATAATGTTCAATATATTGGTTGGGATAACTAATTACAGCGATTCATTATGGATATAGGTATCACAATAAGTACATTGTGATACCTATCCTATTAAAAAATTAGCGCTTCTTGCCAAATGCAGCAGCAAGGGCATCACTCATGGCACTATTACCAGAAGATGCATTGTTTTGACGTGAATTACCTCTTGATTGAGGAGCCTTACGTGTATTTTTGTCCTGTTCTGGGGCTGCACGGCGAGGAGCACTGTTAGAATCACCGGCTTGCTCATCTAAACGCATCGTTAACGCAATACGTTTGCGCGCAATATCCACATCTAACACTTTGACTTTTACAATGTCACCGGCTTTTACCACTTTGTGTGGGTCTTCGACATAACTATTTGAAAGTGAAGAAATGTGAACTAAACCGTCTTGGTGAACACCAATATCCACAAAAGCGCCGAAGTTGGTCACATTGGTAACCGCACCTTCTAAAATCATGCCAGGAGTCAGGTCCTTCATGGTTTCTACGCCTTCCGCGAAGGTCGCTGTTTTAAACTCAGGACGTGGGTCACGGCCCGGTTTTTCCAGCTCTTTAATGATGTCAGTGACGGTTGGAACCCCAAATTGTTCCGTGGTGAAGTCGCGTGGGCTCAAGGCATTAAGTACCTGTGAATTACCCATAATTTCTTTGAGTGGCTGGCGGACAGACTCAAGAATTTTTTCGACAATTGGATAAGCTTCAGGGTGAACAGTAGAAGCATCTAACGGGTTTTTACCATTGGTGATACGTAAGAAGCCAGCACATTGCTCAAAAGCTTTTGGCCCAAGACGTGCAACTTTGAGCAATTGCTTTCTATCACTAAATTGGCCATTTTGATCGCGCCAGTCCACCACGTTTTGCGCAATCATTTTGCTTAAACCAGCAACCCGAGTCAGTAAGGCAACAGAAGCGGTGTTCAAGTCAACTCCAACCGAGTTTACGCAGTCTTCGACTACGGCATCTAATTTACGTGCTAATTGCGTTTGGCTGACATCATGCTGATATTGGCCAACCCCTATGGATTTAGGGTCAATTTTCACCAATTCAGCTAGCGGGTCTTGTAGGCGGCGGGCAATTGATACGGCACCACGTAAAGACACATCTAAGCTTGGAAACTCGAGCGCTGCAAGTTCAGAGGCGGAATACACAGAAGCACCAGCTTCGCTGACAATCACTTTCTGTGCCGTGACTTCTGGATACTGTTTTTGTACTTCAGCAAAGAAACGTTCCGTTTCGCGAGAAGCAGTCCCGTTACCTATCGCCACTAACTCGACATTGTGTTTTTGGCAAAGTGCTGCGACGATGGTTGCCGCTTTGGCAGCTTGCCCGGTATGCGGATAAATCGTATCGGTCGCAATTAATTTTCCTGTCGCATCCACGACAGCGACTTTCACGCCAGTCCGCAGGCCTGGGTCTAAGCCCATGGTGGCACGCATTCCTGCAGGTGCTGCCATCAGTAAATCACTGAGGTTACGAGCAAATACGTTAATGGCTTCTTCTTCGGCCTTTTCACGCAGTGAGCTCATCACTTCTGTTTCCAAGTGCAGTAATACTTTGACACGCCATGTCCAACTGATCACTGCCTTACGCCATTGGTCAGCCGGAGCATTGTTTAAACGAATATCTAAGTGGCGGGTGATAATTTCTTCGCAGTAACTTTCTTTGGGTGGTTCATCAAACTGAGGATCACAGTTTAATGAAAGCTGTAAAATTCCTTCGTTACGGCCACGGAACATCGCAAGAGCTCGGTGAGAAGGAACCTGAGCAACAGGTTCGTGATGTTCAAAGTAGTCGCTAAATTTCACCCCTTCTTCTTGCTTACCTTCTGCAACAACAGAAACAAGGTGGGCATTTTTCCAAATATAGTCGCGAACTTTCGCTAAAAGAGCCGCATCTTCGGCGAAGCGTTCCATAAGGATATAGCGAGCGCCATCTAAAGCGGCTTTGACATCAGCAACACCTTTGTCTGCATCGATATAGGTTTTTGCGAGTTCATCAGGTGACTGGTTAGGGTCATTCCACAGGGTGTCTGCTAAAGGCTCAAGTCCTGCTTCGATGGCAATTTGCCCACGAGTGCGACGTTTCGGTTTATACGGAAGATACAGGTCTTCAAGCTCGGTTTTATTAAGCGTAGTGTCAATAGCGGAGGCAAGCTCTGGTGTCAATTTACCTTGCTCTTCTATCGACTTAAGAATGGTCTGTTTACGGTCATTTAATTCGCGCAAGTACCCTAAACGGCTTTCTAGCTGGCGAAGCTGAGTATCGTCCAACCCTCCGGTAACCTCTTTACGGTAACGCGCAATAAACGGGACAGTATTTCCTTCATCTAACAATGTGATGGCAGAAAAAACCTGTTTCGGCTGGGCTTGCAGTTCCGCTGCAATAATTTGGCTTAGAGTTTCATTCATGTCGAATTTAAATACCTACTGAAAGAACAGTTAAAAAATTTACTGCACTGTTATACTTGGTGAGAACGAGAATTTCCAGACTGAATTTGAGCCTATTGGTAGGAAAGTCTCAGATTATGTTCTATAAAATATTATAATTATGGCTCCACTAGCTAATATTTGAAGGTTATGACTAAAAGTCTTTTAATTACACGTGAAGGTTGGGATGCATTAGATAAAGAGCTGAAGTACCTGTGGAAGGAAGAACGCCCTCGGGTTACTCAATCTGTTTCAGAGGCCGCTGCTCAAGGGGATCGCTCAGAAAATGCAGAATATATTTATGGTAAAAAAAGGTTGCGTGAAATTGATAGGCGCATCCGTTTTTTATCCAAAAGATTGGATCAGTTAAGGATTATCGAGCCTGATCCTCGCCAAGAAGGCCGTGTCTTTTTTGGCGCATGGGTTAAACTAGAAGATGAAAATGAAAATATCAGAATATTCCGTATCGTTGGTGCGGATGAATTCAACCCTACAAAACAATGGATTTCAATAGACTCTCCGGTAGCACGAGCCTTGATAGGCAAACAGGTTGATGATGAAATAACAGTAAATACGCCAGGAGGGCAGGTGACTTATTTTGTGTTAGAGATAAGCTACCACCCACTAACCACCTGAAGTGTAAAATGATTCATTAAATTCTATGTTAGTGGTAAATTAGTGAGCATTAATATTGTTTTACTTACATTCATTAAAAAAATAATTTGAAAGATGCACATCTTGAGGGCTACAAAATGCAGGAAAGTTATAAGGTTCTTGTCGTCGATGATGATATGCGTTTACGTGCACTGCTGGAACGTTACCTCACTGAGCAGGGTTTTCAGGTAAGGAGTGCTGCAAATGCTGAACAGATGGACAGAATCCTGACAAGGGAATCTATTCATTTGATCGTCTTAGATTTAATGCTACCGGGTGAAGATGGTCTATCGATTTGCCGTCGCTTACGTAGTCAAAATAACCCAATTCCTATTATTATGGTGACAGCGAAAGGTGAAGAAGTTGATCGTATCGTTGGCTTAGAAATCGGTGCAGATGACTATATTCCAAAACCTTTTAATCCACGGGAATTGCTAGCTCGTATTCGTGCGGTATTACGTCGTCAAGCTAATGAATTACCGGGTGCGCCATCTCAAGATGATGCAATAATTACTTTCGGTAAATTTAAATTAAATCTTGGAACACGAGAAATGTTCCAAGGTGATGAAAATATGCCATTAACCAGCGGCGAATTCGCGGTGTTAAAAGTGTTGGTTTCTTATCCAAGGGAACCGTTGTCTCGTGATAAGTTAATGAGCTTAGCGCGAGGCCGTGAATACAGTGCGATGGAACGTTCTATTGATGTTCAAATCTCACGTTTGCGTCGCATGGTTGAAGAAGACCCAGCACATCCTCGTTATATTCAGACGGTTTGGGGTTTGGGCTATGTGTTTGTTCCGGATGGAAGTAAAGCATGAAGCGACTGAGGTTCTCAAGGCGTAGTACATTTTCTCGCTCGTTATTTTTATTTGTAGCCTTACTGTTTGCGAGCCTCGTAACCAGTTATATGGTCGTGTTGAATTTTGTTGTGATGCCTAGCTTACAACAATTCAATAAGGTATTGGCATACGAAGTAAGAACATTAATGACAGAGAAAATGGTTCTACAAGATGGAACCTCAGTGCGGGTATCTCCCGCGTTGCGTAAGAAAATCTACAATGAATTAGGGATTACCTTTTATGCCCATTCAGCGGCAATGGAAGAAGGGCTGAACTGGGCAAAAGAGTATGATTTTCTAAGCGAACATATGTCCGAATATATTGGTGGCAAGGCGAGTGTTCATCTCGAACTAGGCCGAGAGTATCCTATTCTATGGCTAACGTCTTATCTCGCACCTGATATCTGGGTGCGAGTTCCTCTGACTGAAATTGGTCAAAATCAGTTCTCCCTGGTTTTTCGCTATACCTTAACGATTTTTCTCACCATTTTTGCCGGGGTATGGCTGTATATACGCTACCAAAACAAGCCGTTGCTTGAATTGGAGTATCATGCAGGTGAAGTTGGTAAAGGGGTAATTTTACCCCCAATGCAAGAAAAAGGCGCCACAGAGGTTAGAGCCGCCATCCGTTCTTTTAATCACATGGCTGCAGGAATTAAAACTTTAGAAAACGATCGAACTGTCTTAATGGCAGGGGTAAGTCACGACCTCAGAACTCCCTTAACCCGTATTCGTTTAGCGACAGAAATGATGAGCCCAGAAGATAGCTATCTGGCAGAATCTATTAATAAAGATATTGAAGAGTGTGATGCGATTATCGGTCAATTCATGTCCTACCTGAAAACGGGCCAAGAAATGGATATGGAATTCTGTGACCTTAACGCTATCTTAATGGAAGCAGTGAACTCAGAAAGTAATGTCATCGGTGAAATTGAAACTGCACTCGAGCCCGGTTCAATGATTGTTAATGGTAATCCATTAGCGATCAAACGCGCTATTACAAACATGATAGTTAATGCATACCGCTATGGAAATGGCTGGATTAAGGTCAGTAGTGGTAAAACGGAAGATTTTGTTTGGTTTCAAGTTGAAGACGATGGCGCAGGTATCAAAGAAGAAGACATTCACCGTTTGTTCCAGCCATTTGTACAAGGTGAGAAAGCGCGTAGTAATACAGGAACAGGCCTAGGTCTAGCGATTATTCGCCGAATTGTCGATGCTCACGAAGGGAGCATTGAGATTCATAAAAGTGAGCGCGGTGGGTTTGCGATTAGGGCTCTTCTCCCTCTTAAAGAGAAAGAAGACTAAATACTCTTCACACTTTGCGCCGCAGCGTTGTTGGCTGCGCTCGGCTACTCGGGTCACATACTTGTGTATGCTCCCCGAGATATCCTCTCTGGCCGCCTAGCTGCAACACAAATTGTTTTGAGTATTATTTATATCAAGTAGGAAAAGATGCTCTCTTTTTTGCACCTACCTACAACTTGAACTATTTAGAGCTATCCTTTTACTCTTCACACTTTGCGCCGCAGCGTTGTTGGCTGCAACCAAATTGTTTTGAGTATTACTTTATAGTTGCAGGATAAAAATATTTTTCGCTTTTATGACAGTCTGTCATTTTTCTTTTTGACGTCAGCTTTGGAACTATAAATTTTTAATTGTTTGAATTTTAAGATTTAAAATTATATTTTTCTTCATTTTTGTTTCCCCTTCAATGAAAAAATAATCAATTGTCATAAAACTGTCATAAAAACGACATGTTGTCGTAACTAAATTGTCCTATTTTTCCTACCGTGACATACACCCAACAATTTTATACTTGATTGTTTCTATACATCCCCGGAGGGATTATGAAAATGACGCGTACCACCTTAGCAAGCGTAATGGCAGCAACTTTATCTCTGACTGCAATGTCTTCTTTTGCTGCTACCAGCCTGACCGGAGCTGGCGCGACCTTTCCTGCTCCTGTTTATGCGAAGTGGGCAGACTCTTATCAGAAAGAAACAGGTAATAAAGTAAACTATCAGGGGATCGGTTCTTCTGGTGGTGTCAAACAAATTAATGCAAAAACAGTTGATTTCGGAGCATCTGACGCTCCATTAACTGATGAAAAACTCAAGGAAGATGGCTTGTTCCAGTTCCCTACTGTTATCGGTGGTGTGGTACTGGCAGTGAATATAAAAGGCATCGAATCAGGGCAATTAACCTTAGACGGTAACACACTAGGTGATATCTACTTAGGTAAAATTAAAAAATGGAATGACCCAGCGATTGCTAAATTAAACCCTAACATTAACTTACCTGACCAAGGTATCGCAGTTGTAAGACGTTCTGACGGTTCCGGTACAACATTCGTATTTACTAGCTACCTCGCTAAAGTGAGCGCAAGCTGGAAATCAGGTGTTGGGGTCGGTTCAACAGTTAACTGGCCAGGTGATAGTAACAGTGTTGGCGGTAAAGGTAATGACGGCGTAGCCGCTTTCGTACAACGCTTGCCTGGTTCTATCGGTTATGTTGAATATGCATACGCAAAACAGAACAACCTTGCGTATACTAAATTAATCTCCGCGGACGGCGAAGCGGTTTCACCAACGGGTGAAAGTTTCAGCGCAGCAGCGAAGAAAGTGGACTGGTCTAAATCTTTTGCTCAAGATTTAACAAACCGTGATGGTGCGAATGCATGGCCGATTACTTCAACCACATTCATCTTAGTTCACAAGCAGCAAGCGAATGCGGAAAAAGGCAAAGCGGTTCTAGACTTCTTCAACTGGGCTTATGATAAAGGTGGTAAACAAGCGGAAGCATTAGATTACGCAATTTTACCTCAAGAAGTAGTGACGGCAGTACGTGCGGCATGGAAAACAGAAGTTAAAGATAGCCAAGGTAAAGCATTATTCTAGGTGAACTTAGGTTTTCTAAGTGCACTTAGGGTTGGAAATGGCGGGTAAGTGCTGAGGAACAGAGCTTACCCGCTCATCGTTGTAACGCAATCCTGTAGAAAAGAGCAGGAATGAAATGAGAACAAAGCGCATGGCCGAGAAAACAACGGCATTTAGAGCTCCCAGCAAATCAGGTGATGTGATTTTTAGTGCACTGGTAAAGATTGCCGCGCTCATCACTTTGTTAATGCTCGGAGGCATTATTATTTCCCTTATTTTTGCATCTTGGCCAAGTATGCAGAAGTTTGGGTTTTCGTTTTTGTGGACTAAAGAGTGGGATGCTCCGGCGGAAGAATTCGGTGCTCTTGTGCCTATTTATGGCACTATCGTTACATCGTTAATTGCTCTGATTATCGCAGTACCCGTTAGTTTTGGTATAGCACTATTCCTAACCGAGCTGGCTCCTAATTGGCTAAAACGTCCTCTTGGTATCGCGATTGAACTCCTTGCTGCTATCCCAAGTATCGTTTATGGGATGTGGGGGTTATTTGTCTTTGCACCTCTGTTTGCAGAGTATTTCCAAGAACCAGTTGGTAATGTGATGTCGAGTGTACCGATTGTCGGTGAACTATTTTCAGGGCCCGCATTCGGAATCGGTATTTTAGCCGCAGGGATTATCCTCGCGATTATGATTATTCCTTATATTGCATCAGTGATGCGCGATGTATTTGAACAAACTCCTGTGATGATGAAAGAGTCAGCCTATGGGATTGGCTGTACGACATGGGAAGTGATTTGGAATATCGTGCTGCCGTATACCCGCAATGGGGTAATCGGTGGAGTGATGTTAGGTCTTGGCCGTGCATTGGGTGAAACCATGGCGGTTACTTTCGTGATTGGTAATACTTACCAACTTGATAGCGCATCACTGTTTATGCCTGGAAACAGTATCACCTCGGCACTGGCAAATGAATTTGCGGAAGCGGAGAGCGGCTTACATACCTCGGCCTTGATGGAACTTGGACTAATCCTGTTTGTTATCACTTTTATTGTGTTAGCAATTTCCAAGTTAATGGTCATGCGTCTTGCGAAAAATGAGGGCCGTTAAAATGTCGATATCTCAACCTATCGCAGTGAATGAAAAAGAGCGAGCTCGTCGTCAAGCGTGGCGTCGCCAAGTTAACAGAATGGCTCTATTTATCTCAATGTTAACGATGGCTTTCGGTTTGTTCTGGTTAGTGTGGATTTTGTTTTCTACAGTCACTAAAGGGATTGATGGCATGTCCCTCAATCTGTTTACTGAAATGACTCCACCACCTAATACGGAAGGTGGCGGGTTGGCAAATGCCATCGTAGGCAGCGGTTTATTAATCTTATGGGCGACAGTTATCGGTACGCCTTTAGGGATTTTAGCGGGAATTTATTTAGCAGAATATGGCCGTAAGTCATGGTTAGCTTCAGTCACCCGCTTTATTAATGACATTTTATTATCAGCTCCGTCTATCGTTGTAGGGTTGTTTGTGTACACCATTGTGGTTGCTCAAATGCAGCACTTCTCGGGTTGGGCTGGGGTGATTGCACTGGCATTGCTGCAAATTCCAATTGTTATCCGAACTACTGAAAATATGTTGAAATTAGTTCCGGATAGCTTGCGTGAGGCCGCTTATGCACTTGGCACACCAAAATGGAAAATGATTTTATCTATTACGCTAAAAGCGTCTGTGTCAGGGATTATCACTGGGATCTTGCTTGCAATTGCGCGTATTGCTGGGGAAACCGCACCACTTCTGTTTACTTCACTGTCAAATCAGTTCTGGAGCACAGATATGAGCGAGCCAATTGCCAACTTACCAGTGACAATCTTCAAATTTGCAATGAGCCCATTCTCTGAATGGCAAGAGCTTGCATGGGCTGGGGTTCTGTTAATTACCCTATGTGTCCTGCTGATTAACATCATTGCACGTGTTGTGTTCGCACAGAAAAAACACTAAGCGCCAGATAAATAAAGATTTAGAGAGAAAAGCAAACCATGATTAATGCAAACGATATTGCAAATAGTAAAATTAAAGTACGTGACCTCAATTTCTATTATGGCAAGTTTCACGCACTGAAAAATATCTCTTTAGACATTGAAAAAAATAAAGTGACTGCATTTATCGGCCCATCAGGCTGTGGTAAATCGACGTTATTACGCACCTTCAATAAAATGTATGAATTGTATGGCGAGCAGCGCGCAGAAGGTGAAATTTTACTGGATGGCCAAAACATCCTGACTGATAAGCAAGATATTGCGTTATTGCGTGCGAAAGTCGGAATGGTTTTCCAAAAACCAACACCATTCCCGATGTCTATTTATGACAACATTGCATTTGGTGTGCGTTTATTTGAGAAGTTATCCCGTGTGGAAATGGATGAGCGCGTGCAGTGGGCGCTAACAAAGGCGGCATTATGGAATGAAACCAAAGATAAGTTACACCAAAGTGGTTATAGCTTGTCGGGTGGCCAGCAACAGCGTCTCTGTATTGCTCGTGGTATTGCTATTCGGCCTGAGGTTTTATTGCTAGATGAACCCTGTTCCGCTCTAGACCCTATTTCAACTGGTCGAATTGAAGAACTGATTAGTGAATTAAAATCAGAATACACCGTGGTCATTGTTACCCACAATATGCAACAAGCAGCACGCTGTTCTGACTATACGGCTTTCATGTATTTAGGGGAGTTAGTCGAGTTTAACCATACCGACAAAATGTTTACTACCCCAGAAATGAAGCAAACTGAAGATTATATTACTGGCCGCTACGGTTGATATGGAGCCGACGATGGATACGCTGAATCACAACAAACATATATCGGGGCAGTTCAATGCTGAACTGGAACATATCCATACTGAATTGATGACGATGGGAGGACTGGTCGAAGAGCAGCTTACCAAAGCCATTACGGCCATGCATAATCAGGATGAAGCCCTAGCACGTGAAGTTATCGAAAATGACCATAAAGTCAATATGATGGAAGTGGCCATTGATGAAGAATGCGTTAAAATCATTGCGAAGCGTCAACCAACAGCGAGTGATTTGCGCCTCATTATGGCGATTTCAAAAACGATTGCTGAGCTGGAAAGAATCGGTGATGTTGCGGACAAAATCTGTCAAACTGCATTGGAAAAATTTTCTCATCAACACCAGCCCTTGCTAGTGAGTTTGGAATCATTAGGCCGTCATACAGTACAAATGCTACATGATGTATTAGATGCGTTTGCTCGAATGGATCTTGAAGAAGCGATTCGTATCTACCGTGAAGATGAGAAAGTTGACCAAGAGTATGAGGGCATCGTACGCCAATTGATGACTTATATGATGGAAGACCCGCGGACGATCCCAAGTGTATTAACAGCACTGTTCTGTGCTCGTTCAATTGAGCGCATTGGTGACCGTTGCCAAAATATCTGTGAGTTTATTTTCTACTATGTGAAGGGGCAGGATTTCCGTCATGTGGGGGGAGATAGTCTTGAGAAGATGTTGACGAATAAATAATTACTCGAATACTCGTCATATTTCGTGCTGTGGCGGTGTTGGCTTCGCTCGGCTACTTGGGTCACATACTGATGTATGCTCCCCGAGATATCCTTGCTTGCCGCCTAGCCACAACACGAACTATTTAGAGTATTAATGTATGAGGTTAATGCATTCGATGATCTGTTTATTATGATGAATACACTAACACGTTCTTCTACCGACTTTCTTCTTGCTCGATAAGAGTCTATTGATGGTTTAACCATGTTTGGGGCACTTTGTTATTAAGGTGGCCCTTTTTTGTTTTCATTAATATTCCATTTGGTTATAAATATATTATTTAATATTATTTCAAGTGCTAAGCAATAGTTGATAGCGTGTGATGGTCGATTTACAAAAATTTACCGTCAGGGGTGTTCAATGAAAGCTCGTATTCTAACGACTGTTTTACTTACAGGTTTAGCGCTGACAGCGAATGTCGCTAGCGCAGATAAATTAGATGATATCAAACAAGCGGGTGTGATCCGTATTTCTGTGTTTGATAGTAATCCACCATTTGGTTTTATTGACCCACAAACTAAAAAATTAGCGGGTTATGATGTGGATATCGCACAAGAAATTGCAGATGGCTTAGGGGTGAAACTTGAGCTTCGTTCCACTAACCCAGCAAACCGTATCCCACTTCTGACTTCGGGCAAAGTTGACCTGATTGGCGCTAATTTCACCATTACAGATGAACGCGCAAAACAAGTTGATTTTTCTATCCCTGATTTTGCGACAGGCCAAAAATTTATTGCCCGTAAAGGCGTATTAAAAACGCCTGACGATATCAAACCATTACGTATTGGTGCAGATAAAGGCACTGTGCAGGAAGTGACTTTACGTGAACGTTTCCCTGACACGAAAGTGATTTCTTATGACGATACCCCGCAAGCATTCGCTGCACTGCGTAATGGCAACGTCCAAGCTATCACTCAAGATGATGCAAAACTGGTTGGTTTATTAGGTAATTTACCTGAAAAAGTGAAAGCAGATTTTGAGATTTCCCCATTTAGCTTGACGAAAGAATACCAAGCATTGGCAGCAAGCAAAGGTGAAACCCGTTTGGTTGAAAATGTCAACGAAACATTGTTGAAACTGGAGAAAGACGGTAAAGCTGAGGTAATTTATAACCGTTGGTTTGGGCCAGATACTAAAGCTGCACAGCCACGTGGGGACTTTAAATTTGCGCCACTGAGTGAGCAACAGCCTCAGTCTTAACGGGTAGCGGTAAATACTCAGTGATATGAAGCCCTGCACTCTGTGCGGGGTTCTTGGTTATAAGGGATGTGTTTTTAATCACAGGCTGTGAAGGCAATAGGTCGTGAACAATGTTTGAAAAATTTTTGAGTGGTGATTTTTGGTCTGCCCATTTATTGGCACCCGAGTATCTAGAATGGTTTGGCTACGGTTTTTTGATCACCGTTTGGATCTCGATTTGTACCATTATTGCAGCCACTGCATTGGGTTTTATAGTTGCATCAGCAAAGGATAGTCAAATTGCTCCTGTGCGTTGGGCCGTGAGTATCTACATCTCTATTTTTAGAAATACGCCTTTGTTGGTGCAGTTATTCTTTTGGTATTTTGCTTCCGGTGAAATTTTACCCTCTGCAGCAATGGAATGGCTAAATACTCCCCATGAAATCCATTTATTTGGAATAACCGTGGGTTGGCCGTCATTTGAATTCTTAGCAGGTTTTATTGGTTTGACCCTGTATACTGTTCCTTTTATTGCCGAAGAAATTCGCGCTGGGATCCGTGGTGTTCGTCAAGGGCAAAAATATGCCGCGTTTGCTTTAGGATTAACGTCATGGCAGGCCATGAAATTGGTGGTATTACCGCAAGCCGTTAAAATCGCCATGCCTCCGTTACTGGGCCAATATATGAATGTGGTGAAAAACTCATCGTTAACGATGGCAATCGGTGTCGCAGAACTGTCTTATGTCTCCCGTCAGGTTGATAGCCAGACACTGCAAACCTTCACTGCCTTTGGGGTGGCGACGGTATTGTATATTGCCATTATTGCGGTAATGGAGGGCTGGGGCCAGTGGCGCCAGCAGCGTAATTTGGCTCAGGGGGTATAAGATGGATTTTTCAGTTATTGAGCAGAACTGGCAATATTTATTATTCGGTACTTTCCCGGATGGACCACTTGAAGGCGCAGCGCTGACGCTAGTCATTAGCTTACTTGCTGGTGCGGCTTCCATTGTACTAGGGACATTGGGCGGAATAGCCTTAGCCATGCTGCGAGGCTTCTGGGTTAACCTATTCGCCGCAGTTTTAGGTTTTTTTCGTGCAATTCCTGTCATTATGTTGATTTTTTGGACCTATTTTCTGTTGCCAATCTTATTGGGTATGGAAATTCCGGGTATTGCAACGGTAGTATGTGCATTGGCATTGATTACCTCCGCATATTTGGCTCATGCTGTGAAAGCGGGCATTTTAGCAATAGGAGCAGGGCAGTGGCAGGCAGGTTTATCCTTGGGGTTTAGCCGCTGGCAGGTATTATG
Organism: Providencia sp. PROV130; assembly: GCF_028482225.1. Classification (NCBI taxonomy): domain Bacteria; kingdom Pseudomonadati; phylum Pseudomonadota; class Gammaproteobacteria; order Enterobacterales; family Morganellaceae; genus Providencia; species Providencia sp. PROV130. Next base: position 109,810 of record NZ_JAMPQC010000017.1, read on the forward strand.
GAATATCGTGCTACCACAAGCCTTACGTATGATGGTGCCGTCATTTATTAACCAGTGGGTAGCATTAATTAAAGATACCTCATTAGCCTATGTTGTTGGTGTTGCGGAGCTTTCTTTCTTAGCAACCCAAGTGAACAACCGTGAAATGGTCTATCCTCTCGAAGTTTTCTTATTCGTTGCATTTATTTATTTTGTGATGTGTTTTGCAGTAGAAATTATTGCGAATAGAGTGGCGAAAAAGCTCAGTGCACAGCATCAACCCCAGAAACTGGCTGCGAAACATCGTTTGTTGTTTTGGCGTCGACAAAAATTGTTAGCACTTTCCTAAATCAAAAGTGGTGGTGAAATACCCACCATTTTTTCACTCCACTATTTTGGTTTTTATTATTATTTCATCTTGGCGTATCAGTTAGTTAGGACATTTTTGCCCCTTATAGTTTACGCAATCGTTTTCTTTTGTGATTTTTAATTGTAGTATAGGGCGAAAAAAACTTTTTTTGGGCGCAATATCTAATGAGTAATCAATCTTCTAGCTCGGCACAACCGCAGGGCTTGTTTCAGCGTGTTTTTAAATTGCAAGAGCACGGCACGACAGCACGGACAGAAGTTGTTGCAGGCTTCACGACCTTCCTGACGATGGTATATATCGTCTTTGTTAACCCTCAAATACTCTCAGTTGCAGGCATGGACATCAAAGCCGTGTTTGTTACCACCTGTTTGATTGCGGCAATTGGTAGCATTTTAATGGGGCTACTGGCAAATTTACCGATTGCTGTTGCACCTGCGATGGGCTTGAACGCCTTTTTTGCTTTTGTTGTTGTAGGGGCGATGGGGTATTCATGGGAAGTCGCTATGGGCGCCGTATTTTGGGGGGCTGTCGGCTTATTTATTCTGACACTATTCCGCATACGTTATTGGATTATTGCCAATATTCCTTTGAGTCTTCGCGTCGGGATCACCAGTGGTATCGGCCTATTTATTGCGATGATGGGGCTGAAAAACTCTGGCATTATTGTGGCTAACCCAGACACGCTAGTCTCTATCGGTAACTTGACTCACCATAATGTTTGGCTGGGAGCTCTCGGGTTCTTTATTATTGCAATCTTAGCGGCACGTAATATTCATGCCGCGGTATTAGTTTCTATTGCGGTGACCACCTTGATTGGCCTAGCTCTGGGGGATGTAAAATATTCTGGGATATTCTCAATGCCGCCAAGTATCACGAGTGTCGTGGGGCAGGTTGATTTCTCTGGCTCTTTAGATTTAGCGTTGTCCGGTGTGATTTTTGCCTTCATGTTAGTCAATTTGTTTGACTCATCAGGTACCATGATTGGGGTGACTGACAAAGCGGGTATCACCAATGAACGCGGGACTTTCCCTCGAATGAAACAAGCTTTATATGTAGACAGCTTGAGTTCTGTCGCAGGTTCAGCGATGGGAACGTCTTCAGTTACTGCATATATTGAAAGTTCTTCAGGTGTTTCTGTTGGTGGGCGTACAGGTTTAACCGCGATTGTCGTTGGTGTTTTATTCCTATTGACTATGTTTATCTCACCTCTTGCAGGCATGGTGCCAGCTTATGCAACTGCAGGGGCCTTGATTTACGTGGGCGTGCTGATGACTTCAAGTCTAACGCGCGTGAAATGGGATGACTTAACTGAGTCTGTACCCGCATTTATTACCGCAGTGATGATGCCATTTAGTTTCTCGATTACTGAAGGTATTGCGTTGGGCTTTATTGCTTACTGTGCAATGAAAATTGGTACCGGACGCTGGCGTGATCTGGGTCTGTGTGTGATTTTAGTCGCGGCGATGTTCCTACTCAAAATGATTCTAGTCGACGCCTAATATTCGTCATATTTCAAGCTGTGGCGTTGTTGCCTACACTTGGTTACTCGGGTCACATACTTGTGTATGCTCCCCGAGATAACCTCGTTTGGCGCCTAGCCACAACTTGAATTATTTAGAATATTGCTCAAGATGACTCTCTATTTTCTGCCCTCTGACGATATAGCTATTTAGAGCATTGGAACGTTTAGGAAACTTGAATTAATTAGAGTATTGGCTAAGTGATCATTTTCTGTAGGCAAAGCTATTTAGAAGATTAATACCCCCTCATATGGCTCTTCCTTTTTGTTGCTTGCATGCAACACAAATTATTTAAGGTATAATCATTAAAGTACTATTGCGAAGGCAGGGTGGAGTAAAAAATCCGCTGAAATTGCAAACTAGTGCTTTCCCCCTTTATGGGATCCTGCTAGATTTCGCAGCAGAAACTGACTTTATCAAGGTATCAGACCATGAATGCACCAAAAAAAACGGCTGCGAAGCCAAAGAAAAAATACCGTAAAACAAAAGAAGAGATAAATGCGGAAGGCCGTGAGCGTAAGCGTGAGAAAAAACATCGCGGTCATAAGTCTGGCAGCCGTTATGTAGAACAGGCTTCTAATAAGCAAAATGGTGGGCAAAACGCTTCAACTGACCCACGTTTAGGCAGCAAAAAGCCAGTGCCTTTAATTGTGGATGAAAAACAGGTCACGAAACCTGTGGTTGAGAAAAAACAGCCGGCGGTTAAAGAAAAACTGGCGCCAGAAAAAGAGCTGGAAATGCTGGAAAGCGATGACCGTTTAGATAGCATTTTGGCACGCCTAGAAGATGGCGAAACCATCACGGCGCAAGAACAAGAGTACGTTGATACTTGTTTAGACCGTATCGATGAGCTGATGAATATTCTCGGTATTGAATATAGCGAAGAAGAAGAGGAAGAAGACGAAGAAAAACTTGATGACATTATGCGCATCTTAAAAAGTAAATAATTTCGTTTAAAAGATCCCTCGCGCTAGCGGGGGATCTGGTTATTTTTTCTGCTAACTCACTTTTCTTTGATGTTGCATCAAGTCTCTTTTCTCTAACATATTTATAATCGTCATATTTTAAAGCTGCAGCGTTGTTGACTATGTTCATTCGCACTAGTCATATACTTATGTATACTCCTAGCGACTCATTCACTTGTCGCCTAGCTGCAACTCGAAATATTTAGAGTCTATAATGCTTATGTAGGTTATAAAATTTTCACTTTCACCGAATAACAAATTAAATAGAGTGAAGTCATCGTTATAGTTTGAGCTTTTGGTCAATTGAGGAATGTTATGTCAGAGCAAAATATTGTTTGGGATCTTTCTCTCATTCAAAAATACAATTATTCAGGGCCACGTTATACTTCGTACCCCACCGCCTTGGAATTTAATCAAGAGTATGATGAGAATGCGTTTGTTCAAGCAACACAGCGTTATCCTGATCGCCCTTTATCGCTCTATGTTCATATTCCTTTTTGCCATAAACTTTGTTATTTCTGTGGCTGTAATAAATTAGTGACACGCCAAAAACATAAAGCGGATGAATATCTTCAAGTAATTGAAAAAGAAATTATTCAGCGAGCAGCGTTATTAAAAAACCGCATCGTGACGCAAATGCATTGGGGCGGTGGAACTCCAACTTATCTGGATAAAGTTCAAGTCAGCCATTTGGTTGGTTTATTGAAAAAACACTTTAATTTTGCGGATGATGTGGAAATGTCGATTGAAGTCGACCCGCGTGAAATTGAACTGGATATGATAGACCACTTACGCCATGAAGGGTTTAATCGCCTAAGTATGGGAGTGCAGGATTTTAATAAAGAAGTTCAGGTACTGGTTAACCGAGAACAGGACGAAGATTTTATTTTTGCCCTAATTAAACGGGCCAAAGAGATGGGTTTTACCTCGACAAGTATTGACTTGATTTATGGTTTACCTAAACAAACACCTGAAAGCTTTGCATTTACCCTAAAGAAAGTGGCTGAATTATCACCAGATCGCTTAAGCGTGTTCAATTATGCACACTTACCTAGTTTGTTTGCGGCGCAGCGTAAAATTAAAGACGCTGATTTACCAAGTGCGGAGCAAAAACTCGATATTCTGCAAGACACAATTGCGACTCTCACCAGAGATGGTTATCAATTTATTGGTATGGATCACTTTGCTCGCCCTGAGGATGAACTTGCCGTGGCACAACGGGAAGGCATTCTGCACCGTAATTTTCAAGGTTATACCACCCAAGGTGATTGTGATTTACTGGGGTTAGGGGTTTCTGCGATCAGCATGTTAGGTGATAACTACGCACAAAATCAGAAAGATTTGAAAACCTATTATGCGCAAGTTGAAGAGCAAGGTCATGCGCTGTGGCGTGGACTCACCTTAACCGATGATGATTGCCTACGCCGTGATGTCATCAAAACTTTAATCTGTAACTTCCAATTGGATTTTGCCCAAATTGAAGCAATCTACCCGATTGATTTTAAATCTTATTTTAAAGAAGATTTAGAACTGTTGAAACCAATGGCAGAAGATGGGCTGGTCGAAATAACAGAAACAGGTATTAAAGTGACACCGCAAGGACGTTTACTTATTCGTAATATTTGTATGTGTTTTGATGTGTATTTACGTAGTCAGATGAGGCAGCAGCAGTTTTCCCGCGTCATCTAAATGCTCTTCATATTTCGTCCTGTCGCGTTGTTGTCTTCATTCAGCCACACGGGTCACATACTTAGTGTATGCTCCCCGCGCTGTCTTCATTTCGACGCCTAGCGACAGAACGAACTATTTAGAGCATCTAATCTTTGTCATATCTCGTGCTGCCACGTTGTTGTCTTCAATCA
>NZ_JAMPQC010000018.1:0-111711 GCF_028482225.1 Providencia sp. PROV130
TGGCAACACGAACTATATAGAACATCGAATCTTAGTTAGAAATCTAATTTATTCATTAATTTTTTCAATTAATTGATAAGTCGCGGTAATGCGGTCAGGGATTGGATACCATTTGTTGGACAAAATCACCACCGCGATTCGGTCTTCAGGAATAAATGCCGCATAGGTTGCAAAACCATTGGTTGAACCTGTTTTATTATAAAAAGCACGGTTTTCTGGTGGCATTACGGGTTGGATAGCTTCAACCTTTTGTGGCTGTAATGCCATTTCATCTCGGTTACCTTGCTGTAATTGAGCAAGAGATACTGGCCATGAATAGCTTTCCCACATCATATCTTGCATAAATGAATCGGTCATGTAGAACGCAGTATGCGTGTTCTCTACGGCTTCCTGCCATGGTTTAGCGACTTTCTTTGTTTGTATATTAATATCTAAGAAGCGAATTAGATCTTTAGCATTCGATTTTAAACCATAAGATTCAGCATCTAAAATTTGTGGTGTCACACGAACGGGTTGATCGTTCTTATTATAACCTTGAGCATAATTTTTCTGTTGGTTTTTAGGCACATGAATATAGGTATGTTTTAGCCCAAGTGCGGGCAACATTAATTTTTCCATCGCTTGTTCAAATGGCATTTTGAGCTGTTTAGCTGTAACGATACCTAATAATCCAATACCGAGATTAGAATAAGAACGATATTGCCCAATGGCTTTTTCTGGTTTCCATTGTTGGTAATAACGGGTTAATTCTACTGAATTGGTAATAGCATCGGGTACAAATAACGATAAACCGGAAGTGTGTGTAGCCAAGTTCATTATTGTCACTTGGTCGAAAGCAGACCCTTTTAATTCAGGAAGATAGTGGCTTACCTTTTGCGAAAAATCGAGTTTTCCTTGGTTTTGTGCATAGGCTGCGAGTGTAGCAGTAAACGTTTTAGATAGGGAGCCAATCTCAAATAAAGTCTCGTCACTGACAGGAACTGAACTTTGTTTAGACTGCACACCATAATGATAAATATAGTGTTTTCCATCAATAGAAATTGCCACAGACATGCCTGGGATCTGTTTTTGTTCCATCAGCGGTTTAATAATGCTATCCACATCTTTTTGGGTGATCGCATTGGCGAATGGGGTGGTTAAAGCCAAACTAAGGGCGACAAAAATTCGTCCCTGACGAAAAAGATTTTTCATAGAGTTATTCCAATAAGTACAAGTTTAAATTATTGCTAACAGGAACTGAAAAGCACTTCATTGTGAATTTAAAGTACTTTAATATACAGTTTTTAGCGGGTAGTCCGTGGCTGAAAAATAGTATGCATGCTTCCAAGCATTATTTAAATCGATATAAAATTCGATGAGGTAAAAGAAAATCTTATGGCAGAAAATTATCGTCATCGGCTACCCCTCAATGCACTTAGGGCATTTGAAGCTTCCGCACGGCATTTAAGCTTTACACGAGCGGGAATAGAATTAAATGTTACTCAGGCCGCTGTCAGTCAACAAGTTAGGCTGTTAGAGGATCAATTGGGGCTAGAACTGTTTATTCGCTTACCTCGAGGACTCGCATTAACCGAAGAAGGCTTTGCGTTGTTACCTGTATTGAGCCGCTCTTTCGATCAAATTGAGTCACTATTACTACAATTTGAGGATGGTCATTATCGGGAAGCTTTAAGTATTTCAGTGGTCGGTACATTTGCGGTGGGTTGGTTATTACCAAGACTAACGCAATTCTCTGAACGATATCCTTATATTGATTTACGCATTATGACCCATAACAACGTGGTGAATTTAGCCGCTGAAGGGGTTGATTTTGCTATTCGTTTTGGTGAGGGGCTCTGGCCTCTGGTAGAAAATACACCACTGTTTTCAACTGCGCATACTGTGCTTTGTTCAGAGAAAGTTGCGAATCAGCTGAAACATCCATTAGATTTAAAATCTCACCAGTTAATGCGTTCATATCGTAAAGATGAATGGGAGAAATGGTTTTTAGCCGCAGAAGTGGAACCATGGCGTGTCAAAGGGCCTGTATTTGATTCATCGCGTTTGATGGTTGAAGCCGCGCTATTAACCGACGGTGTAGCGTTGGTGCCAAGTTGCATGTTCAACCATGAATTAAGTGCTGGAACATTAGTTCAACCTTTTAATATCTCTGTGACTTTAGGTGGATATTGGTTAAGTCGTTTAAAATCGAGAGCTATGACACCGGCGATGGCGATATTTCATAATTGGTTGGTGGATGAATCTAAAAAAGAACAATAAGACGGTGCTATACTATAAATAGAAATAGCACCGATATTTAATTTATTGGCATATTATAATGCTCATATTTAGAAGTTAGAATACCAGAGCTTCAGCAGAGAAATAATTCTTTTTGCTAATAGGGAGCTCTGTACTATTAATTTCTATGACGGCTGTAGTAAAGAAATAGGTTGGTGAAACATTAAATATTTGTGCCAACTGGTAAATGGTATCGACATGAATATTGACCTCACCATTTTCATAGCGTGATTGGTGCTGTTGGCTAATACCTAATAACATGCTTAATTCTTTACCACTCATTCCGTGACTTTCTCTTAATGACCTTATTTTTAAACCGACAGATTTAGATATTTTTCGTTTCATAATGTTCTCTCTAACTTATTTAATATTGCAATGTGAATATAATTAAATATTATTAATGTGATTTGTTTTTCTAGTGTTATGTATTGTTACTTAATTTATTAAATATCAAGAGACTGAAAAAATGATTGAATATCAATCTCAAAATATGTTGCATATTGAAACAGTCTATCTAAAGTAAGTCTATTTATTCCCCTTTCATATCGTGATTGTTGTTGTGGACTGATGCCAATAACTTTTGATATTTCATTAATTGAAATACCCTTCATTTTTCGATAATAAAGTATTTTCTTTCCTATGAGATGAGATCTTGAATAAGACATATGTACTCCTATAATTAGACTTTTCATTTCTAACTAAACAAAATTCCAAGATAGCCTCTCTATCTTAACCATTTTAATAAAATAGTAAATTTGCTATTTATCAATTATTCTTTCATATTCTTTAATATTAGCAATAAAAATCAAATTATAAATAAATTAACATCTTTTTATGATTAATGTTGAATGCTATTTATTCATATCTTATGTTAACCGACGCGGTCGAGTTTGCAGTTCCTGCGGTTATATTATTAGCAGTTTTAATATATCGAGCTTTCCAATTAAAAATATAGTCGCCACCTGCAACGTTATTTTGCAAAGTAAACTTTGAATTAAGCTTTATTGGGGTGCTGTTTCTATCTAATAATTGAATGGCGACTCCGGTCGCTTGCCCTTGTCCAGACAATTTAATTTTCCCTGTATTAGTATCAACATACCCAGCACTACTTGTCACTGTCACTTTTAGATTAGTGCCTGCAGCACAGCTTAATGTAATGGGTATATTGACACTGTTGCTAGTCGTACCAACAGCTTTAAACTGAGTATCGTACCAAGTCCCTAAGTTAACATTGTAACTTGTCGCTTTTGTTGAGCACTTTAATACGTTTATTTTTATCGCATTCGCTGGAATGTTTAGCGATGTTAAATTCCACGTACTGTTATGTGGCGCAGGGTTACTCTGTGTTAGTCTTCCCACATGCCCTGCCTTTAAATTTCCCCCTTGTGTGACTTGTCCTGTTTTTTTGATAGTAATAGTCCAATATGGGTTATATATAATCCATGAGTTAGGGCTAGGTCCCGTAGGTGGTCCGTAACGTGTATTTAAGAAACCAATTTCTGTTGCTTTTACTTGAATGCTGATGCCCGGTATATTACTGGCTGCAATTTTATTACCATTGGGTACCCAGCCATTGACATAATCTGCATGCAAAAAGGCATTGCCACATTGGCCATTAAGTCCTGAAAAGGTGTCGACTTGTGAGCCCTTAAAATTGACTCGAATAGTATCGAGGTCTCGAGCACCGGTATCGTCATATTGCAACGAATATGTTTTTGCTGGTACATTAACCACAACATTTCGTAAGTTCGGGTTTTGAATACAGGCCGCTTGTACATAGGTAGAATAGGCAAAAATTGAGCTTATTATAAAGATTGCTTTTCTATTTTTCATTTTTAGTTATCCTTAGTTTTCATATTTCCTTACTTAAAAAACATTCCTTTTTTTGTTCAATTTCATGAGTCTGTTTGATATCGAAATTAAAAAAATCAGCAATATTAATATTAAATATTTTTGCATATTGGTAAAGTCTATCGATATTTATTCGATTAATACCTCTTTCGTAACGAGATTGTTGTTGTTCACTAACGCCTATTATTTTAGATAAACTCTCTAATGTCATTCCTTTCATTTTTCGGTAATAGGTAATTTTATTGCCAATTATTCTTGATATAGGATAGTAATTAGGCATACTGTTTTCCCTTATTAAAACTAATGTAATAAAAATAAATTTAACTATTGATAAGTAAATGTAAATTCTAAGTGGCTTTTAAAAGAGCCTGCAACCATCCCATTACCATAACCGGATACTCTTGCTGATAACGGAATTTCAACATTTCGTGTTTGCGTATTAACATTTGCGGTAATTGTATCGCCATTTTTTATTGTTGTTTTATTGGTAGTATTGGCTAGGTTTAATGCCACATTTTTCGCCGTACCGTTATTAATAAAATGTTCCGTGACTATTGAGTCTGGCGTACCTGATATTTTCATTGCAGCTTTGGTGGTACCGGCAGGGCAATTTTTTAATTTCACGGAAAAATCAATCCACGGTGACTTTTGCGTATCTTTGATATTCCAAATATTAATTTTTTTCAAATCAATTAAATAATTATTTTTTTCGACTTCACAAGGGGCAGCAATAACGACGCCATGTACTTTAATATTTGCAGTTAGCCCAAATGCAGTTAAAGAGCTGCTCATGATTGATAGTAATAGGATAAAATGTCTCATATTATTCTCTCTTTTATAAATAGGTAATTGTTGCCGTAATGTTGGCGGAAATAGTTCCCGGAGTGGCATTACCTAATGAGCTAAAGGCACGGGTGCGTAATGGAATATTAATATTTGCTTGCCCATTTGTCGGAACTTGTAATACTTTTTGGTTACCTAATGCAGTTGTTCCATTACCATTTTGTAGTTGTACGGCTAGGTTTTTAGCTGTGCCTTGATTTTTGTATAAACTTGCTACATCCGCGGTATCCGCCGTCCCTGTAAATGTCAGTTTTACTTGATTAATAAAAGATGAACAATTATTGAGACTAATATTAAATGTATTCCAGTTAGAGCCAGAGCTCGCATTGCGAAATACATCAGCTGAAATACTTTTCAGGTCAATATCAATATTATTACCACCAGTAATATTACAAGTTGCAGCTCTAATATTACCGGTGAAATTCAACGTAACCGTGCTAGCAGCGAATAAGTTCCCACTGAATATTAAGCTACTAAGTAAAAGTAAATTTTTAGGTATTATTTTCATTTTTTATTCCTACTCATAGCGGATATTAACAGTTGCAGACGCATTTGCTGTACCTGGCGTAATATTATCTGCCGTTTTGATATAGCGAGCCTTCCAATTAAACATATAATCACCGGCTGGGACATTATTTTGCAGGCTATTTTTGGTGTTCAATTTGATTGGATTATTATTTTTATCCAATAATTGTATTGCGACACCAGTAGCACTATTAGTTCCTGTTAGTCCTAATTTTCCGGTCGCCGTATCTTCATATTTAGAACTTGTCACTGTTGCTTTAATATTGGTGCCAGCTGCACAAGTTAATGTAATTGGAATATCAACCGGTGTACTGGTCGAGCCTATATTGGGAAACTGTGTATCATACCAATCTTGCATATCAATATTGTAGGTTGACTGATTATTCTTTAATGAACAGCTAAGTACATTGATACGAATAGCATTGGTCGGCATATTTAAGGTTGTTAAAGTCCAAGTCACATTTGTTGGCGCACGGTAAGTTGCGGTTAGCCTTGCAACATTTCCGGCTCTTAATGTGCCACCTTGTGTTACCGAACCGAGTTTTTTTACTGTGATGCTCCAATGCGTTGTTAATATATTATAATTTGCGTTGTTTTTATCCCAGGTTGCATTAAATGCTCCAATGCCTGCAGTTGTAACAGAAATACCAATACCAGAAATATTAGATAGGGCAACTTTATTGGCATTTGGTGACCAGCTATTTATAAAGCTACCCGTTAAGTATGAAGTAGCACAAGAGCTCGAATCACTAGCTACCCACTGAGATGTAGATGAAAAATTAGCACTGAGAGAACCTAAGTCTCTAGGTGTATTATCATCATATTGAACGTTATAAACTGCGGTCGGTATATTAGCTAGTTTATTATTTAAATTTGGGTTTAAGGTACAAGCAGCATTAGCATATCCTGAGTATAAATATATACAACTCACAGGCAATATTGATTTATAAATAAAGTTTTTCATTATTTACTCCTTATTATCGGCAAACCGCTGCTGTTTTATATAAACCCATATAATTCGATATGCCCGCTAAGTTATAATTTACTCGGCATTGTTGTTTATCGTTATATTGAATAATAAAGCTGCCGTTTTCAGCTAAACCAGATAAATAAATTTCACCATCATTGCCCACCATATTATTTAACTGTGGGTTGTCATTAAATATGGCCTGAGCACCAAAAGGTACGGGTTTACCATCAGTAAAAGTTAATATCATGATGGCACGATACCCGACATTCGCTGCAAAGTTGGCTTTCACCAGAGCACCGCGACTTGGAGCAACACTTTGGCTGGTTAACTCCATTTCTGTATTTTCAGGTAGTCCTGAGGTATCGATATCAATCACATTTTTGCGATAAGCAGTGACATAAGGTACGAGCGCATAACCTTGGTTGTTTGTTACCACCCCAGCTTGGTTTAGAACGGGAACATCACCCGCGTCAGGGATTTCCACAATAGCAGCGGTTTCGCCTAATTGCTGGCCAAGAACTAGGCCACCAGAGTGAGCTACTAAGCTGCCATTAACACCGTAATAAAGGTTATAGCTGTCTTTGCTATAGCCAGTTCCGCCTGAAACTTCACCATATTGCCCTTTATAAGAGGCATTCATATTACCGCTAGTGCCTTGGTCTCGAGTGGTAAAGCCTTGTTGCATACTCCAATTTAGGCGGTTATTGAGCTGAGAGGCGGAAAGCCCGATACTGCCTGTGCTTGGGCCATCACTGCTGCTGTTACTGTTAAAGTTGTAATAGAAAGTATTATCAAACACGCTAAACGGTACACTGACAGAGAAAGCAAGTTGATGATCATCTTCACTTTTCGTACGACTACCGGAGCTATAGGAGTAACTATTGGTATTTTTGTTATAGGTATAATTCAAGCTATAACTGATGCCTTGCCAACTATTGTTGTAACCCACGGTGGCTGATTGTGTTTTACGGTCACTATTCCAGTAGTCCTCATTGATATAACCGACTGAAATTGAACCAAAGCTATCTCCTAAATTTTGACTGAGAGTGATCTCACCGCGATTACGGCGGCGCTCAATCTCAGGGGCATAATTCGTATTTCTATAGCCATCAAAGACTTCCGCTAAACTGTAGAACCCTTTAGTGGAATAACGGTAACCTGCCAAAGCAATATTAGTACCAATGTCGTTGATATTTTTGTTATAGCGAAAACGGTATGACTGACCTTTTTCCGTAACATCATTATGTAGCGTTGAATTTGCATGAGTAACATCAATAGATAATGCACCAAACCGCCCAAGGTTTTGACCTGTACCGATAGAGTAAGATTGGTAGTGCTCACTGACTTGGCTACCACCATAAGCGGTAATACCATAAGGTAAACCATAGATTAAGGTAAATTGGCCAAATTTTGTTTTATCAATGCTACTGTCATAAGCGCGGTATTCCCCGCCTGTTACGCTATAAGAAAAATACCCCTCACGCTGTAATACGGGTAATGAAGCAAAAGGAACGATTTGATATTGCTCGCTCCCATTGGATTCTTTGATGGTGACATGCAAATCTCCACTTCCCCCTGTTGGGTATAAGTCTGTGATTTCAAAAGGACCAGCAGCCACTTCAGTTTGGTAGATAATGTAGCCATTTTGGCGGATCGTTACTTGTGCATTGCTACGCGCTATCCCGCGTACAACGGGTGCATAGCCGCGCAAACTTTCAGGGGACATATCATCATCTGTCGCAAGCTGAGCTCCGCGAAATGGCACGCTATCAAAAACCATCGAAGGTGAGACACTATCCCCCAAGGTTAACTGACTTTTGATACTATTTATGCCACGTGATGCATAGGTATAAATGGTGTCCCATTTACCAGATTGGTCAGTATTGCTTGACCATGTGGTGTAATTCCGTAACCGCCAAGCTCCAATATTTAAACCGGGTCTTAAATTCACATAATGGGATGTATTATCTGAGCCATTTTTTTTACGATCATAATTTTTCGACCCGTTATAGCTGTAATTTAATAACAGTGCATTGATCCCATTATCGATATTAGCTAGGTCAACGTAACCCCTTGGGTTTCTGTCTAATGCGATTTGAGGAATACTTAAATATAAACGTTGAGAATCAAACTCAAAGTTACTGGTGGCATCAGGGATCGCGGCAAGATTGACACAGTGACTTCCTGCTGTTTGCAATTCAGGGTATTCCGCTGTTTTGATACCAAATTCTTTAATATCAGCAAGTGATAAACACGGAATTAATTGGTTCTGGCTATTTTTTTCGAATTTAAGATTTTTAGCACCAATTAAATTAGTATTGACATAAATATCAACATAGTAGTTACCAGCTAATTGTTCGTTATTCTCAAATTGTGATAAATCAACTGAGTCTTTATTCGGCAACTCTAAGAAATCGGGATCAAAGTAGACATTGTTTTCTGTTTTTTCTTCAGCATATAACGATGCGGTATAGCCTAAATATAATAGTAGGCCTAGAGATATTTTATTTATTTTCATGATAAAGCCCAACTTATTTTATAGTTTTATATTTTCTTTTCGAGTGCTTCTGGCGCGGCGCCATAATCATTAATAACTTCCCATTTAATTGTTCCATTGGTATTTGAGTTATTAATCTCGAAAGTTGCGTTTGAGAAAGGTGCAGCATAAGAAACATCATTAGCTTTTGTTCCGTTAAAGCTGATGCTCTGAAAATTCATAAAATAAGGTGTTGGGTTATTAACTGTAATTTTATTCCCAGATTTAGACCATACTAATTTTTTTTGCTCTTCAATAAAATTGACATCCTTTAAAGCTTTGGGACGATAAATGAGTTTCATCTGTGTTTTAAAGGCAATTTGTAATGAATTTTCTGTTCTTTCTGTTGCTGGGATAGTTTTTATATTTAACCAGAATAATGACTCTCTATCATTCGGTAGTTTATTTTCGGTTAAAAATATTCTAAGTGCATTTGTTTTTTCAGCATTAAGCCTAAATAATGGTGGTGTTATAGTGAAATCTGACTGTTTTTTTTCATCTATATTATCTATCCAGGATTGAATTAAATAAGGGATCTTATCTGGGTTTTCTACACTGATACTAACATCTTTGTTTCCCTCATTATAAATAACACGAGTTCCACCAATAATAACGCCTGCATTTGCAGTATTTATTAGCAGAAATAACGAAATAAAAATATAGATAATAGATCTCATAATACCACCATTGAATGTTATTAGATAAGGTTCAATTCCGTTTAAACCTTATTTGTTACTTAGTTATAATTGATTGTGAAAGTTGCCGTACCGTTCGCTGGACCTGGTGTTACAGAGTCAGTTTTGGCAATATAACGCGCTCTGAAATCTAAATTATTTTCTACATTTTCTTTCAATGGGTATGCTTTAGATGCGGTAAATAGTGGAACGACTTTATTAGTATCGTCAGTAATTTGAATACCTACACCTGTTGCAACTCCGGTTTCTTCTTTTAATTTAATAACTTCATCGTCACCAATATAAGAGTCAGCATCGAATTTAACTGAAGCCGTTGTCACTGTAGCTGGGCAGTTAATTAATTTAATAGTAAATTTAGTTGCAGCAGCAGTACTTCCTGCAGTTGGTAATGCCTTTTTAGATACTTGGCCTAAGTTTACTTTTAATGCGTCAGAGCCCGCAGCTAATTCACATGCTTGATCAATGATTTCACCGGTAAAGTCGATAGTGCCATCTGCAGCTAATGCATTATTAACAGCAAAGATTGAGGTTGCAGCAATTAATGATGCAAGTAAGTTCTTTTTCATTTGTTTTTCTCCAAAAGATAATTATTTATTTTTCATTGAGTAGGTGGAATTACCAATTACTCAATTGGAGAGTATTTTGAGACTATTTTTTAAAATAAACAAGTTTTGTAAAATTTGGTAAAATATAATTAAATTTTAATGTATTTAATTTTTTTAATTAAGTTAACACAGTATGGGAGAATAATTGAAGTTCTATTTCATCTTAAGTTAAATATGTTTTTAGGTTGGATTTTTACTAAAGTGAAATAACGATATAAAACTAAGAATAATTATAAAGTGGGAGATAAGTTTAATTTGTCTCTCATATGGTGATTATTTGGGATTATAAGACTCTGACACGTCAGACCACATTTGAAGAATGTTTGATTTGTACTATCGTAAAACGAAATAATAGTATAACTATCGAATTTCGCAGGTCTAAAAGTGCTATTTATTTCATTTTTTGAATAAAGAAAGGGTATTGTCATTCAGAAAATGAATGAAAACAGTTAAGTCATTAATCTCGGCCTTCAGAAAATATTAAATTGCCATTTGAATATTTTCGGTTAAATTCAATTGAGTAGCCTTAATCTTCATTAATTATGCTAAGGCTACATAAGAAACTTCTTATTTATAGATACGTTTAAGCTACAGTGTTCATTGTTATAAAATTCCTATAAACGACATTATTCTTGTATTAATGCTACTTGTATAAATTGAAATTCTGTTCAGGTGATAATAAGCTTTCTGCCTGCAATATCTTTTTTTTATTTTGTTTATTATTCATTGTGTTAATCGGTGTTGGGATAGTAAAATCAACAACTAACTCTTGAATATCAAGTTCTAATATTTGTGAAATAGAATAAAGTGTATCAACATGAATTCGTATTTCCCCGAGTTCATGGCGGGATTGATGCTGTTGGCTGATCCCGAGCAATGTACTGAGTTGCTGAATACTCATGTTTTGGTCTTTTCTGAGTGTGCGGATCCGTGCTCCGACAATTTTAGAGGTATTTTTTTTCATACTGACAACCAATAATGATTAAGTAAAAATACTACAAAGAGAATGATTGTTTAATTTCATTACCATTTTTAATTTTTATTTTTTCATATTCATTAAATGAAAAAAAATAACTAATATTGATATCAAAATAATTGGAGTACTGCTTCAGTCTATCTATCGATATTCGGTTACTGCCTCGTTCATAGCGTAATTGCTGTTGTTCACTAATGCCGATATTTTTAGCAAGGGCAATAAGAGATAGTCCTTTATCTTTACGCAATGATTTTATTTTATGACCAATAACCGCAGAGACAGGGTAATAATTGCTCATTATTCAACCTCTTTAATTTTTATTCTTAACAAGTGTAAAGTGATATTTTTACACTCACGATATATCTATCAGGTATCCTTTCTCTTATCTTGATTTAAATCATAAGCATTCAAACTAGGTTGTTTTATATTGAAAATAATGCATATTAAATATTTTTCGTCACCTTAAAATTTAAATTAATCCAATTACGATGATGTGTTTTAGAATATCAATACCTAACTTTATTAGTGATAAACAAATGTAAAATCAAGGTGGCTATTAAATGAACCACTTGTCATACCTGAGCCATAGCCTGCCATTCTCGCTGATAGCGGAATATCAACTTTGTGGGTTTGTTCATTAACGGGCACCGTAATTTTTTCACCATTTTTTATCGTGGCTTTATTTGCATGGTGAGCTAAGTTTAATGCGACGTTTTTAGCACTGCCGGTATTGATAAAATAATCCGTTGTGGTTGAATCAGGAGTGCCTTTAATCTCCATAATGGCTTCCTTGGTACCCATAGGGCAATTTTTCAATTTAATTGAGAAATCAACCCACGGTGAAGTTTGTGTATCCCGAATATTCCAAACATTCACTTTTTTCAGGTCAATAACATGATTGATGGTTTCTAATTCGCAGGGCATAACTGCGACATAACCATGTACATTGATATTAATTTGCTGGTCTGCTGCCAATGCGGGGCTGGAAGCAAGACAGAATAACAGCACTATTTTCTTCATGTTATATGCTCCTGTTTATAAATAGGTGATGGTGGCGGTAATATTGGCAGAAATAGAGCCAGCTACGACATTACCTGCCATGCTAACAGCCCGCGTACGCAGTGGAATAGCGATATCAGATTGCCCATTTAAGGGCACTTGTAATATTTTTTGATTGCCTAACGGTGTGGCACCATCACCACTTTGTAATTGCACAGCTATATTTTGAGCAGTACCTAGGTTTTTATATAAGCTAGTCGTATCAGCCGTGTCCGCAGTACCTGCAAATGTCAGTTTGATTTGGTTGATAAATGACGAACAGTTATTTAAATGAATATCAAAATTTCTCCAGTCGGATACTGTCTGCACGCCATTAAATATATCAATAGGTAAATGTTTTAAGTCAATATCAATATTGTTGCCGCCAGAGATATTACATGTAGCGGCTTTGATATTTCCGGTAAAATTTAATATGACGTTATCTTCAGCATATGTATAAAAGCTAGCGATCAAACTATTTATTATCAATAAGGAGTGCATTAAATTTTTCATTATTTAATCCTATTCATAACGAATATTAACAGTGGCTGAGGCATTCGCACTTCCGGGAGTGATTTTTTCTGCCGTTTTAATATAACGAGCTTTCCATCCAAAAATATAGTCACCTTCAGGAACATTACTTTGTGAAATATTTTTTGTATTTAGCTTTATGGGGGTATTGTTTTTATCTAAGAGTTGAATTGCTACGCCAGTTGCTTTATTTGCACCGGATAAAGCGAGTTTTCCCGTATTTGGATCAATATAGCCGGAGGAACTGGTAACTGTAGTTTTAATATTTGTTCCTGGATTACAGGTTAATGTAATTGGAACGTCGATAACGTCACTAGCATCTCCAATATTCGGAAATTGAGTATCTCGCCAGTCACCTAATTCAATATTATAAACGGATTGGTTATTTTTCAGTGAACATTGAAGGATGTTGACTTTAATTTGGTCAGTGGGAAAATATAAACTCGCCAAGGTAAAGGTTGTTTTTGGGTAGGGGTTATATACGCGAGCATGACCAATAATACCAGATGATAATGCTCCTGATTGTGTTACCCGCCCCGTTTTTATAAATGTGACTGTCCACATGGGAGTATCAACTCGCATACGACGATGAGTATTATTATGAGGAATATAAAATGGTTCATTGCCATTGTTAAGATAAAATCTGTCGTGCTTTATTTTTACGCCAATTCCGGGGATATTTGTATTGGCAATATAGTTAGCATCAGGTTTCCAACTATTTGCATAAGCGTATTGCCAATTCATATATCCACATGTTCCAGGATTAGTTGTTATTGCGTAAGGACTTCCACTCGCATATCTGTGTTCAAAAACAGACAAGTCACGGACACTGTTATCATCATAAAATAGATTAAATGTGCGTGGAGTCACGGTTGTTATAATATTATTTAATGCAGGATTTTGTACACAGATTGCATTGACATACCCAGTATATAAACATCCCACCGCTAATACAGAGCTGACTATTAATTTTTTCATTATCGATTTCCCTCTTATCGGCATACCGCAGTAGTTTTATATAACCCCATATAATCCGAAACACCGGCTAAGTTATAATTAACCTGACACTGTTGTTTCTCGTTATATTGAATAATAAAGTTCCCACTCTCAGTTAAACCGTATAAATAAACTTCGCCATCATTACCCACTAGATTATTTAATTGTGGGTTATCTTTAAATATGGCTTGTGCACCAAATGGTACGGGCTTCCCATCTGCAAAATTCAATACCATAATGGCGCGATAACCGACATTGGCAGTGAAACTGGATTTCACTAGCGCTCCACGGCTTGGGGAGACCGACTGGCTAGTGAGTTCCATTTCCGTGTTGTCAGGTAACGCCGAGGTATCAATATCGATGGTATTTTTTCGGTAAGCGGTGACGTACGGCACTAACGCGTAACCTTGGCTATTGGTTACTACACCCGCTTGGTTTAATATGGGAACATTCCCTGCATCAGGGACTTCTACCAGCGCGGCAGTCTCACCTAATTGTTGCCCTAACACTAACCCACCTGCGTGGGCGACAAGGCTGCCGTTAGTTCCGTAGTACAGGTTATAGCTATCCTTGCTATAGCTCGCGCCCCCGGAAATTTCGCCATATTTACCTTTATAGGTAGAGTTCGCATTACCAGAGCTGCCTTGCCCCTGATCGGCTAAACTTTGTTGCATGCTCCAATTTAACCGGTTGTTTAGATGGGAGGCAGAAACACCGATGTTACTTGAGCTAGAGTCACGGCTACTGTGGTTACTGGCAAAGTTAATGTAGGCGGTATCTTCAAACAAACTGAACGGGATATTGACCGAAAAGGTAAATAAGTGGTCTTCATCACTGTATTTTTTCGCTCCAGCATTCTGTGAATAGCTGCTGGTATTCTTGTTATAGGTGTAGTTCAGCCCGTAACTGATCTCTTGCCAGCTATTGTTATAGCCAAGGGTTGCTGACTGTGTTTTGCGGTCACTATTCCAATAATCTTCATTAACATAACCCATTGAAATAGAACCGTAAGTATCCCCTAGGTTTTGGCTGAGAGTGATTTCACCGCGATTACGGCGGCGCTCGATTTCAGGGCTGTAGGTGGTATCACGGAAGGTATCAAACACCTCGGATAAACTGTAATACCCTTGAGTTGAATAGCGGTAACCCGCCAAAGCAATATTGGTGCCGATATCATTGAGGTTTTTGTTATAGCGGAAACGGTAAGACTGCCCACGCTCTTTGCTGTCATCACGCATTTTGGCGTGAGATTGGGTAATATCAATAGATAGCGCCCCGAAGCGCCCCAAGTTTTGCCCAGCACCTATCGAATAAGATTGGTATTTTTCACTGAACTGACTCCCTCCGAACATGGTGATGCCATAGGGTAAACCGTATACTAAAGTGAACTGGCCAAATTTGGTTTTATCTACATGGCTATCATATGAACGATATTCCCCAGCAGTGGTGCTATAAGATAAGTAACCTTCACGTTGTAGCACGGGGAGAGAGGCAAAGGGTACAATTTGCACCTGTTCGCTGCCGTTCGACTCTTTTATCGTCACATGCAAGTCACCGCTGCTGCCCGTTGGGTAGAGGTCATTGATTTCAAAGGGGCCAGCTGCCACATCGGCTTGGTAGATGGTGTAACCGTTTTGGCGAATGGTGACCTGTGCGTTGCTGCGGGCTATCCCACGCACAACGGGCGCATAGCCACGCAGACTTTCAGGGTACATATCATCATCGGTGGCGAGCTGTGCCCCACGAAATGGCACACTGTCAAACACCTCTGATGGAGAAACGCTGTCTCCCAAGGTTAGCTGGCTTTTTATACGGTTGATCCCACGGGAGGCGTAAGTATAAATCGTATCCCATTTATTGGGCTGCCCTGTGCTGTTGGACCACGTGGTATAGTTGCGCAGACGCCATGCCCCAATATTTAAGCCGGGGCGTAAATTGACGTAGTTCGAGGTGGTGTCTTCTCCACCGCTACGATTGGTATTTTTAGAACCACTATAGCTGTAATTCAGTAATAGGGCGGTAATACCGTTATCGATATCCGCAAGGTCAACATAACCCCTCGGGTTTTTCGCCAGCGCGATTTGCGGAATACTGAGGTATAACCGCTGTGAATCAAATTCAAACTGGCTTGTCGCATCAGGAATGATTGCTAAATTGACGCAGCCTGTTTGGCTATTTTGTAGCTCAGGATAATCTGCAATTTTAATATCGAAGCTTTTTAAATCATCCAAAGTTAAGCAAGGAACCAGTTTATTCTCAGTATCTTTATCAAACTTTAAACTTTTTGCCCCGATTAAGTTGGTATTGACATAAATATCAACGTAATAGTTACCCGCCAATTGTTGGTTATTTTCAAATTGGCTTAAATCGACAGCATCTTTATTGGGTAATTCTAAGAAATCAGGGTCAAAATAAATATTTCCCTGTGTTGTATTATTATCGATGGCATTTTCAGCGTATAAAGGTACCGTATAGCCTAAATAAATAAGTAGGCTAAAGCATATTTTATTTATTCTCATTTTAACAACCTAAATCAATATTGGGCTATATTTTCGCTTCAGCCAGTTCAGATGCGGAGCCGTAGTCATTAATGACTTCCCATTTCACCGTGCCATGAGTGGCGGCATCGTTAATTTCAAAAGAAGTGCTGGAAAACGGTGCCGCATAAGAGACGTCATTCGCCTTTTTACCGTTAAAGGTAATACTTTGGAAATTCATAAAATATGGCGTCGGGTTTTTTACCGTAATCCTATTGCCTGTTTTTGACCAAGTTAATTTCTTTTGCTCTTCAATAAAATTAACATTTTTAATTGCAGAAGGGCGATAAATTAATTTCATTTGTGTTTTAAAGGCAATTTGTAATGAATTTTCTGTTCGCTCTGTTGCTGGGATCGTTTTTATATTAAGCCAAAATAATGATTCTTTATCTGTTGGTAAGGTATTCTCGGTTAAAAATATTCTTAACGCATTGGTTTTATCTGCGTTTAATCTAAATAATGGTGGTGTAATGGTAAATGTAGATTGCTTATTTTCATCAATACCATCAATCCATGATTGAATTAAGTAAGGAATTTTATCAGGGTTTTCGACACTAATACTGACATCCTTATTTCCCTCATGATAAATAACACGGGTGCCGCCAATAATAACGCCTGCATGGGCTAAATTAATTAATAAAAATGAAGAAATAAAAAAATAAACTAAGCGTTTCATATTAATACCATTGAATAGAGGAATAAGGTTTAAATCCATTTAAACCCTAAAAGCCAATTAGTTATAATTGATAGTGAAGGTTGCAGTTGAGTTAGCTTGACCAACGCCAACGCTATCAGACATTGCAATATAACGAGCAGTAAAATCTAAATTATTTACTGTCTTTTCTTTTAATGCATACGCGCTAGATTCTGTATATAGCGGAACGGTTGTTCCTGTGGCGTCCTGAATTTGAATACCAACGTTCTGTGCTGTTGTCGATGCAGTAGGGTCGGTTAACTGGAGTACACTACTGTCACCTGCATAACTAGTGGCATCAAATTTAACCGTTGCGCTAGTCACGGTTTGCGGGCAGTTTTCTAATTTGATAGTAAATTTGGTCGCTGCTGCCGTGCTACCCGTACCAGGTAATGCCGTTTTAGAGATTTTCCCTAAGTTTACGGTAAATGCATCGGAACCAGTTGCAAGCTCACACGCTTGGTCGGTAATTTCACCGGTAAAATCGATAGTTCCATCAGCAGCTAATGCATTATTAATTACAAAAACAGACGATGCCGCAATTAAATAGGCAAAGACATTCTTTTTCATTTGTTACTCTCCAAGAGGATATTTATATGATGAGATTGAGCTATTAAAAATATCCAATAACTCAACTGGTGAGTATTTTGGCTTTTATTTCAAAAATAAACAATATGAGAGTAATTTAGGTTTAACGTCCTTGTTTGATGCTATTTTTATATATTATATTTGGTATTCACATTATAAGTTGGGAGTTTTTTATGGATATTTTAAGAAGTGTTTACTTTTTAAGTATGGAGTTTTTATTGCAAATAAAAATAAAGATTAAATAGTTAAATTAGTTTTAAATTGGTTCTTTTTGTTATTGTTTAACTCATAATGTGTTTTGATGGAGTTTAATATTATTGCTGCATTTTAAATATTTCATTTTAAAACAAAAAACAGTCTAAAATGTATTATAGTAAAGGTATCATCCGAAACCAATCATCATTAATGGTGATTTATTTAACGTTTTAATATCTTTTTTTGATGTGGATTGGTATGGCGTTATTGAATATTAAGATAAGCATGAAATAATAAATTAAGTCATGCCTATCTTAATAGGATAGTAAGTTTGGGGGGTTATTCAATTCCTAGCTCTTTTAATTTTCGAGTTAACGTGTTTCTTCCCCATCCTAATAAACGGGCGGCTTCTTGTTTGTGGCCATTGGTGTATTTCAACGCGCAATTTAACATTGTACGTTCGAGTAAGGGAATAGTCTGTGCAAAGAGGTCTTCTTTGCCCTCTATTAACGCGTTATCGGTCCACTCTTCCAGTAATTCAAACCACTGAGCCGCAGAACTCGGATTGCGTGATGACAATGATTGTGTTGGCATGGCATCGGCTTGCGATGATTTTACCACTGTATTTTGTTGTGGACGCTCTTCAAGCAAATCATCAGGTAAATCTTGCGGTAAAATTTCTTGGCTTGCCGCCATCACCGTTAGCCAACGGCAGACATTTTCTAATTGTCGAACGTTACCTGACCAATAATAGCGTTGAAGAATTTTTTTGCTATCAGGGTGGAGAACCTTAGCCTCGACACCAAGTTCTTTTGCCGTATTTTGTAAAAAGTAGTCGGCGAGACGTGGGATATCCTCAATGCGTTCACGTAATGGCGGTAATTGCACTCGAATAACATTTAACCGATGAAATAAGTCTTCGCGAAATAAACCTTCTTTAACCCGTTTTTCGAGGTCTTGGTGGGTTGCGGCAATAATCCGCACATCCACATTGACTGGGGTATAACCGCCAATACGATAGAATTGGCCTTCCGCCAGAACACGTAACAAGCGAGTTTGGACATCAAGGGGCATATCGCCGATTTCATCTAAAAATAACGAGCCATGGTTAGCTTGTTCGAATCGGCCTTGGCGTACTTGGTTCGCGCCGGTGAAAGCGCCTTTTTCGTGACCAAATAGCTCAGATTCAATTAAGTCTTTGGGAATGGCGGCCATATTTAGTGCAATAAAAGGGGCATCGGCGCGAGGGCTGTGCTGATGTAACGCATGGGCAACCAGCTCTTTCCCGGTGCCTGATTCACCATTAATAAGCACACTAATTGATGAACGTGATAAACGGCCAATAATGCGATAAACCTCTTGCATTGCTGGTGCTTCACCGATCATTGTCGAAGAAACAACGGGGGGGGCTGGTTTAGCTTCACGGCCTGCATGGTTTTGTTCACGGCTATGATTTAGAGCGCGTTCAACCAAGGCAACGGTTTCATCAATATCGAAAGGTTTTGGTAAGTAATCAAAAGCACCTGATTGGTAGGCATTCACGGCAGCATCAAGGTCAGAGTGTGCGGTCATGATAATAATCGGTAAAAGGGGGTGCGATTGTTTAATGGCATTTAGTAGCTCAATACCATTTTTGCCTGGCATACGGATATCCGATAACAACACATCAGGGAGTGAGTTTTCTAATGCGCTGAGCACGGCATTCGCACTATCAAAGCAGGTACAAGCAAAGTTAGCGTTATTTAATGCGCGCTCAAGTACCCAACGGATGGAGCTATCATCATCAACCACCCAAATTTTTCCCTGCGTCATGGTTATCTCCTATTTCTTAATTGGTAGATAAATGGAAAACTCAGTGTGACCCGGCCAACTGGTAAATTCGATTTTTCCTGCGTGTTGGTCAACTAAACTGCGAGCAATCGATAGGCCAAGCCCTGTACCATCAGGTCGTCCGCTGACCATGGGATAGAACAACGTATCCTGAATTGCCAATGGAATACCGGGGCCGTTATCTTCAATATCAATACGTGCAGCTAATCTATAACGTTCACCTTGCAGTGTGACTTGAAAAGCTGTTCGTGTACGCAAAGTGATATAACCTCCCGTTTCGGCGAGGGCTTGTAAGGCGTTTCGGGTGATATTTAGAAGCACTTGCTCGATTTGGTCTGGGTAATACTCTAATTCAGGCAAGCTTGGGTCATAATCACGAATTAGTGTTACATTATCAGGTTTTTCTAATGACACTAACCGCGTTACGTTTTCCATAATATGATGAATACTTTGTTGTGTTTTTGGCCCCGGATATTGTGGCCCAAGTAGCCTATCAACCAATGCTCGCAGGCGGTCGGCCTGTTCGATAATCACTTGAGTATATTCATTTAATTGTGGGTCAGGTAGCGCTTTAGAGAGCAGTTGTGCAGCGCCTCGCAAACCACCGAGTGGGTTTTTAATTTCATGAGCAAGCCCACGGATCAGTTCACGGGCAGCGAGCTGCTGGGCATTTTGTGCGAGTTCTTGACTCAAACGTCGCTGGCTATCTAATTGTGAAAGCTCAACTAAAATAAATTGTTCTGAAAAAGGCTGGGCGCTGCACGACATCACATGAGAATGGTTGTTAAACACTAAAGTGACTTCATTTTCGGTAAAGCTATGGCCTTCTTTTAGGCTATTGAGCATCAGTTCATCATTGAGTGAACAGTAGCTAAATAACAGTGGCAGAGGTGTCCCGTATAGCTTGCGCTGGCTTTGGGTTAAGATCTGGAGTGCAGCATGGTTGGCGTAATGGATAACCAAGTCGTAATCCAAAATTAGCACGCTATTAATGAGAGAGTCGAGAATATGTTCCGGTGCTGGCAAGTGTTCGGTTTTCATGTAATGTTGCTCCTGCACTATTTTGGTGCATTATACCTGATAGACCAAACAACCGATATTTGATTTTTGTTGCGTAAGTGCCTTAGAGATAAAAGGCCCCATCGAAAGATGGGGCAAGTGCTTCACGGCAACAAAGACTAACAGTGGAACGGCGTGTTACACACTGTAGTACATTTCAAATTCGAGAGGGTGTGGTGCCATACGAACACGTTGGATGTCGGCACGGGTTAATTCGATATACGCATCGATAGCATCATTAGTGAATACACCACCACGGGTTAAGAATTCACGGTCTTTATCTAATTCGGCTAACGCTTCATCTAAAGAACCTGAAACTGTTGGGATTTCTTTTGCTTCTTCCGGTGGTAAGTCGTATAAGTTTTTGTCCATCGCATCGCCAGGGTGGATTTTATTGATGATGCCATCAAGACCCGCCATTAACTGGGCTGCGAATGCCAAATATGGGTTAGCTGCAGGGTCTGGGAAGCGAACTTCAATACGGCGTGCTTTCGTACTCGCAACCACTGGAATACGAATCGAAGCAGAGCGGTTACGTGCAGAGTATGCCAACATGACTGGCGCTTCAAAGCCCGGAACTAAACGTTTGTATGAGTTAGTGGTTGGGTTAGTGAATGCGTTCAGCGCACGAGCATGCTTAATAATACCGCCGATGTAGTACAGCGCCATTTCTGATAAACCGCCGTATTTGTCACCAGCGAACAGGTTAACACCGCCTTTAGATAAAGACATATGGCAGTGCATACCAGAACCATTATCACCCACTAAAGGTTTTGGCATAAAGGTCGCTGTTTTGCCGTATGCATGGGCAACATTGTGAACGACATATTTATAAATCTGGGTTTCATCCGCTTTTTTGGTCATGGTATTAAAGCGGGTAGCCACTTCGTTTTGGCCTGCGGTCGCTACTTCATGGTGGTGAGCTTCAACAACTAAGCCCATCTCTTCCATTGTGGTACACATGGCTGAACGCAAGTCTTGCGATGAATCAACCGGTGGAACTGGAAAATAACCGCCTTTTACACCGGGGCGATGGCCTTTATTACCACCTTCGTATTTGGTTCCTGTATTCCATGCAGCTTCGATATCATCGATATGGTAGTAGCTACCATGCATGTTGTTGCCAAAACGAATGTCATCAAAAACGAAAAATTCAGGTTCTGGTCCAAACAGGACGATATCGGCAATCCCGCTAGAGCGCAGGAAATCTTCTGCACGTTTTGAAATTGAACGTGGGTCTCTGTCATAACCTTGCATTGTGCCCGGTTCTAAAATATCGCAGCGTATAATCAACGTGATATCGGCAAAGAACGGGTCTAACATCGCGGTAGAAGCGTCAGGCATTAATACCATGTCTGACTCATTGATGCCTTTCCAGCCACCAATAGATGAACCATCAAACATCTGGCCTTCTTCAAAGAAGTCTTCGTCAACTTGATGAGCAGGGATAGTGATGTGTTGCTCTTTACCTTTAGTGTCGGTAAAACGCAGATCAATAAATCTAACATTGTGCTCTTTAATTAACGATAAAACATGTTCAGCGGACATCTCGGCTCTCCTGGTCGGGTCTAATCAACAAATCACAAGCTATTTTTGAGGGTGTGTCTGTTGTTTGTCTGGCGTGCTAGTCATATAAAAGTGGTTAGTACGCGCTCTATAAATAGATAAGCGAAAAGCGTGCCAACTTTTTAATTATAGCAAATACTGATTGTTACGAAGGAATGTCAATCGATTGAGTTAAAAATAGGCATGAATTGCACTGTTTTGGTGCTTCTTGTTGGGTGGTTGCACTATTTTGGTGCTAACTTAAACGCGGATCATTTATGTCATGCATTCATAATAAATGTAATATTTTATGTTCTTTGCTTATGTCAGTATTAATAAAGATATATTTGAGCAACATTTAGTGTTGAATCTAAATATATTTTTTGCACTTTACATAATACTCATGTGAAAAAGTGACGACATAGTTAATGGGGGAATAAATATATGGCAAGATCTCAAGGTTGGGCTCCACCACTAGTATGGGGACCGTGGGTTAATCTCCATACGCACGTAGGGAATAGCGCTTATACTGTTTCATTTAATGCAGTATCAAGTCTGCAATCAACATTTGATGCTGAAATACAATATGTAACCAATTCAGGTGATAGAACCATTCACACTATGGGGCCTGGCTCATATAAAATTAATGGAAATAATGGGGCAGGACAAGACCGAATTAGGTTTAAGAGCCATTCAGTCGGGCTGACGATAGAGGTCAGGTACTAAATATAAAAGTTGCTTCATGCTAACTTTAATTATTCATTAAAGATTTAAATAAATCTAAATTAGATTGATTATTTAGATTTTGATAAAAACCATCATCTAATGAATGGATGTTTCCTAAATGAATGTCTTTTTGAATAAGAACGTTGTTAAAATAAACATTCATTTTTTCATTTTTATTTTTTGTTAGAAAATCATATAATTTAGGTCGGCAATTATTTGTATTACTAAGCGTTATAAAAACAGTATGTTCATTATTTTTTGATTCATCCTGATATGATTCGATACACTCTTTATCTAATTGAAAAGATGAATTATTTGTAGAGTAAGATAAAATGTTATCGCTTTTAATTTTGCAACTAATGAGCGATAGTCCCGTTATAATTGCGATAGATGAAACAAAAAAAATTTTTTTTGAATTGTTCATAAATGTTATTATCATTTCAAAGGCTAAATTTTTTATAGTATATATCATAAACAGAAAATTTCATGTTGTTTATTCTAATGTGCGAGAGGAGTAGGATTCGTATATATAAAGAAGGCCCATATAACAAAGAATATGGGCCTCTTACATTATTCATCATCACTATTGGTGAGTAATGTATTCACTTCTTCTATTTGTTTCACTGCATCATTGATGATGGAGGCAATTTGGCGCGTCTGCTCTTCGTTTAGTTGTTTTAAAACCATTTTGTGACGTAATAAAGCTTTAAAACGACTGACTGCCATTTCAATGTCTTCGGCTAAATTACTGCCTTGTTGCATATCACGCGCTTTTGCCAGTTTGCGAGCAATAACTGCTTCAATTTCTTTATTTTGAGCTAGATGGGCAGAGCCTTCAGACGTAATCGTAAAACTTTTGCGATTGCGCTCAACAATCTGAGACTCTAAGAAGCCTTGTTCTTCTAACAGTGTTAGAGTGGGATAAATAACACCTGGGCTAGGCACATACAAGCCATTTGAGGCTTCTTGAATATCTTTGATAATTTCGTAGCCATAGCTTGGTTTTTTAGCGACTAACGAAAGTACCATAATATGAAGATCGCCATGATCAAATAAACGACGTAGGCCTTTGCCTCTTCCACGGCCTCTTTGGCGGTCATCACCATGTCCACGGCCATGACGGCCTTCGCCGTGGCAGCGTTCACCGTGTCCATGTCCATGACGGCCTTCACCGTGGCAGCGTTCACCGTGCCCACGACCATGACGGCCTTCACCGTGGCAGTGTTCACTGTACCCATGGCGGTCATCACCATAGTAGTCATCTCCGTGGCTGCAATGTTCGTGACTATGACGGCCTTCATTGTGGCAACATCCACCGCGATGGCCATGTTGATTTTCATCATGGCGTGCATAATATACATGACGACAAGATTTAATTAGCATATAGTTACTCCTTAGTTTGTAACTTTAGATATATCGAATTTGTTTTCTGGTTTTACTATATTTAGATATATCTAATTAGTCAATTTAGATATATCTAAATAACGTAAAAAGATATTTAAACTGGCAGTTAAGAAAGAAAGTCTATTTTTTGTTCTTTTTTTGGGCTGCTAATATTAAGTTTTTAGCGTATTATTCTGTCACTTCGTGGTTTCGCAGAGATGATGCTCATTATTTTGTGAGGGAATCTGGCACTGTTACGCAACTGAATGTTTTTTCGCTAAAAACTTTTTATACAGTGATGGGTTTCACATTTATTCCACTTGTGCGGAAAAACGTGTAAAATAACAGCAAATTAACGTAGAAAGTATGCTTTGGGTGTGAATAACAGCTCAGTAAGCATATTCCTTTCCTGTCAATTAAACGGTAAAAATCCTTGTCAATTCAAAATTTAAGAAACATCGCCATCATCGCTCACGTTGACCATGGCAAGACCACACTGGTTGGTAAATTATTGCAGCAATCAGGCACGTTCGGTGAACGTGAAACTGTTGATGAGCGTGTTATGGACTCCAATGACTTGGAGAAAGAGCGTGGTATTACTATCCTTGCTAAAAATACCGCTATCCAATGGAATGGTTATCATATCAATATCGTAGACACCCCAGGTCACGCCGATTTCGGTGGTGAGGTTGAGCGCGTTATGTCTATGGTTGACTGTGTACTGCTGGTTGTTGATGCGATGGATGGCCCAATGCCACAAACTCGCTTCGTAACGCAAAAAGCGTTCGACCACGGTTTACGCCCTATTGTTGTTATCAATAAAGTTGACCGCCCAGGCGCACGTCCTGATTGGGTTGTTGACCAAGTATTCGACTTATTCGTGAACTTAGGTGCAACGGATGAGCAACTCGATTTCCCTATCGTTTATGCATCTGCATTAAACGGTATTGCTGGTCTTGACCACGAAAATATGGCTGAAGACATGACTCCACTGTACGAAGCTATCGTGGAACACGTTGCGCCTCCAGCCGTTGACGTTGACGGTCCATTCCAAATGCAAGTTTCGCAATTGGATTACAACAGCTATTTAGGTGTTATCGGTATCGGTCGTATCAAGCGCGGTGTTGTTAAGCCTAACCAACAAGTAACGGTTATCGATAGCGAAGGTAAAACTCGTAACGGTAAAATTGGTAAGGTTCTGACTCACTTAGGTTTAGAGCGTATTGACTCACAACAAGCGGAAGCGGGGGACATTGTTGCTCTGACCGGTTTGGGTGAACTGAATATCTCTGACACCATTTGCCAAGTCGGTAGCGTTGAAGCACTGCCTGCGTTAGCCGTTGATGAGCCAACTGTTAGCATGTTCTACTGTGTTAACACCTCACCATTCTGCGGTAAAGAAGGTAAATTCGTCACTTCACGTCAAATCCTTGACCGCTTGAATAAAGAACTGGTCCACAACGTTGCACTGCGTGTTGAAGAAACTCAAGATCCAGACGCATTCCGCGTTTCTGGTCGTGGTGAGCTTCACTTATCTGTTCTGATTGAAAACATGCGTCGTGAAGGTTTCGAATTAGCGGTATCTCGTCCAAAAGTTATCATTCGTGAAATCGATGGTCGTAAACAAGAGCCATTCGAGCAAGTGACGTTAGACGTTGAAGAACAGCACCAAGGCGACATCATGAAAGCGTTAGGTGAGCGTAAAGGTGATCTGCGTGACATGATGCCAGACGGTAAAGGCCGTGTACGTCTTGATTACGTCATTCCAAGCCGTGGTCTGATTGGCTTCCGTACTGAGTTCATGACAATGACATCAGGTACGGGTTTACTGTACTCAACGTTTAGCCATTACGATGATGTTCGCCCAGGCGAAATCGGTGGCCGTCAAAACGGTGTTCTGATCTCTAACGGACAAGGTAAAGCGGTTGCTTACGCACTGTACAGCCTGCAAGACCGTGGTAAGCTGTTCTTGGGTCACGGTGCTGAAGTGTATGAAGGCCAAATTATCGGTATTCACTCACGTTCTAATGACTTAACAGTTAACTGCTTAACAGGTAAAAAACTGACTAACATGCGTGCGTCAGGTACTGATGAAGCGACAACTCTGTCACCACCAATTAAAATGACTCTGGAACAAGCACTTGAGTTCATTGATGATGACGAGTTAGTTGAAGTGACTCCGCAGTCTATCCGTCTGCGTAAACGTCACCTGACTGAGAACGATCGCCGCCGTGCAAGCCGTTCTAAAGAAGACTAATTTTTAGATAAATTAGACAGTGAAAAGGCGCCTATAAGGCGCCTTTTTTTATGGGTTAAGTTGTGGGTAAACCCCTGGACCAATCGGCAGCCCAGCAAAGTACCAACCAACAAGCAATAGCATCCAAACAATAAAAAATACAATGGGATATGGCAATATTAGGGTGTAATAAGTTCCTAGTTGAGCATTTTTGTAATAGCGCTGTAAAAAGCCTAAGAATAGAGGTAGGAAAGGAGACATAGGCGCTAAGGGTAATACGGCCGAGTCTGCGATACGAAAGACGATTTGTGCAAAGGCAGGGTGAAAACCCAGTAACACAAACATCGGTACAAATATGGGGGCAAGAATCGACCAAATTGCCGAGCCACTGGCGATAAACATACACAAAAATGCCGATAAGAACATTAAACCGATAAAGGCAGGAACTCCTGTCATTCCAAGGTTTTCAAGCAAATCGGTTAAGCCAATTGCCATAAATTTTCCCATGTTACTCCAGTTAAAGAACGCCACAAACTGAGACAATGGGAAAACCATCACAATGAAGCCTGCCATGCTCTTCATTGGGTCAACTAATAAGTCTGGGATATCATTTGGCTTTTTGATTTGTTTGGTTGATACACCATAGGTAATGGAAACGACGAAAAAGAAAATAATAATGACAGGAACGATACCCTTGATAAACGGCGAAGGGATTACGGTATCCGTCACCGGATCACGCAGTGGTGCACCTTCTGGGGCAACCATGAGCGCAACTAAACCGATAAAGATTAATGCAGACAAGCCACTCATCAATAACCCACGGTTTTGAATTGGTGTCAATTCTTCGAGTCGGTCATGTGACGTGCCTTCCCATACGGGTAAGCGGGGTTCTATAAATTTGTCTGTCAGTAGCGCACCTGCAATGGTCAACACGATCACGGATGTTGCCATAAAGTACCAGTTATCGATAACGCTGACATGTAGATTTGGGTCAATCATTGCGGCGGCTTCTGTACTGATCCCCGATAACAGCACATCAGTAGTAACAATCAATAAATTGGCGGTGAAACCAGATGCGACCCCTGCGATTGCCGCGAGTAGGCCAGCAACAGGATGGCGGCCTACAGCAATAAAAATCAGAGCACCTAATGGTGGCATAACAACCAGTGCAGCATCTGAAGAAATATGGCTGAAAAATGCGATAAACAGCACCATATAGCTGGCGTAACGCTTATTTATTCCTGAGGCCATTTTGTACATTAAGGCTTGGAGTAAACCGACTTTTTCGGCTAAACCTGCACCGATAACTAACGCAAGAATGGCACCAAGTGGGGCAAAGCTACTAAAATTTCTAACGATATTAGGTAAAATCCATTGCAATCCTTCCACGCTTAATAAGTTTTTGACGCTGACCATCTCATCATTGGCGGGGTTTTTAACGGATAAATCAAACCAAGATAATACTGCCGTCGCAATCATCAGAACGGCGATTAAATAAACAAATAAAATAAATGGATTTGGGATTTTGTTTCCCACGCGTTCTATCCAGCGAAAAATTGCCCCGGGGCTTTTGTGCACAGTTGTTGAGTCGCTCATAGGATATCCTTGTGTCTATCTTCATTGTTATTGTTATGACTTATGGGCGGGTAACCCCCGCCAGTATTAAGTAACTACTTATTTTAATTTTGAAGGCTTAATATCTTTGGGAATAGGACACTGATAAGGGGTAATTTGTCTTTGCTGTGTAAACTCAGCTTTTGCTTGTGCTAATAAATCGGGCTTCAAGAACAACTCAAGGGCACTAGAGGCCATGATTTTGCCTGCAAGTAACATCCCTTTGTGCGCAATTGAAGTACGCCCCTGTGCGACTAATTGCCAAGTATGCAGTGCGGTTCCAAAGGCAAAGCATGGGCTAAAACATTGAACAGTAGGGGCAACCCAGCTGACATCACCTACGTCTGTCGATCCATACATCAATTCTTTCGACTCAACGTAGGGTAGAACTTCATCGGTGAGGGATTTATTACCTTGTCTCTCGCTCCAGCGTTCTCCTTCTTCACCGCCGCTACGTGCTGCATTCAGTTTTGCATTGCGGATATCGTCTTTGGTTAGCGTGTTATGGATTTGCTGAGCAAATTCGCGCTCTTCCTTGGAATATTCAGGAATACCAAATGTCGTAATATGGTTGAACATGGCATGTTCTAATGTCCGATTTGGGACATAATTTGAGCAGGCTTTATCGAGACGGATTTCTAGTTGCGTTCCTGTCATAAGCGCTGCGCCTTCTGCTATCTTAATGACGCGTTGGTAGATGTCTTGCGCTTGGTCGAGTTGTGGTGCTCGCACAAGGTAAAGTGCTTCAGCATCTGCTTGGACGACATTGGGCGAAGCGCCACCTGTGTTGGTCACTGCGTAGTGAACTCGGGCCTCTTGAATAATATGCTCTCGTAAAAACTGCACACCGACATTCATTAATGTAACCGCATCTAAAGCACTACGCCCTAAGTGAGGTGAATTAGCCGCGTGCGATGCAATCCCTTTGAAGCGAAATGCGGTTTGAATATTGGCGAGGGATTGTACATTGAATACACCACTGAAAGATTCAGGGTGCCATGTTATCGCTGCATCAATATCATCGAATAAACCTTCCCTAACCATAAATGTCTTACCAGAACCCCCTTCTTCCCCAGGGCAGCCATAGAAACGTACAGTTCCTGATAATTTATTGCTTTCTAACCATGCTTTAACCGCAAAGGCTGCCGATAACGCGGCCGTACCTAATAAGTTATGCCCACATCCGTGGCCATTTCCATTTTCAATAAGTGGGTTAGGCTCACAACAAGCCGAATGCTGGCTTAACCCGGCAAGGGCATCAAATTCACCAAGTAACGCAATCACTGGAGAGCCGGAACCGTAGCTGGCAATAAAAGCAGTTTCAATATTGCCAACACCTCTTTCGACGTGAAAACCTTCTTGCTCTAAGGAATCAGCGAGTAGGTTGGCGGAATAGGTTTCTTCAAATCGCGTTTCTGGGTGATCCCAAATATCATCACTGAGTTTGGTGAATTGTTGACGGTGCTTTTCAATATAATCACTAATAAAGGCGGTAAACTGATTATCCATTTTGCTCTCCGAATTCAGGTAAATGAAAGGCAATTGTGGACAGTGTTTTGACCGCAGTTGTCATGACATCTTCATTAAAATCAAAGCGTTCATTATGGTGTCCGGCACTGAGTTCAGTACCAAAAATCATGTAAGTTGCTTGGCCGCCAAGCGTTTTAACTCGCTCCATAAAGTAGGTCGCATCCTCAGAACCAGCGGCTTGTGCACGGTCTTTGACGACTGAGGTGAATTCAGGCAGGTACTCTTTTGCTAAGTGACAAATAAAATCAACCCATTGCGGGCTGGGATGGCTACTTTGTGCAGCTCCCATTAATTGGATATCTACAGACACGTCTTGCATTTGAGCTGCACCTTTAACGATATCTAACGCTTTCTTGTAGACAAACTCATTGATCTCATTCGTTTCGCCTCGGGTCTCAACCTTTAATAGCGCATGATCAGGGATAACATTACGACCAATACCGGCTTTTAAAACCCCGACATTGACTCTAGAACTACCTTCGCTATGGCGAGGTATTCCATACAAACCTAAAGTAGCATGTGTCGCGGCAAGTAAGGCATTCTTCCCATCTTCTGGTTTTGCCCCCGAATGTGCAGCAACTCCTTGGTAAACCACATCAAATTTAGTGGTGGCTAAAAAGTTTTTACTACCACAAACAACTTCACCTTTAGGGACCCCCGTTCCAATATGAATAGCCACAAAGAAATCAACATCATCAACAACCCCTGCCTCCATCATAGATTTGGCTCCACGGGTGCCTTCTTCAGCAGGTTGGAAAATCACTTTGATACGACCAGAAAGACGTGATTCATATTGTTTGAGAACATGTGCGAGACCTAACCCAATAGCGGTATGACCATCATGGCCACAGGCGTGCATCATGTGTTGGTTACAAGATGCAAAACCTTCATTATGCGGGCGGTGTTGGCACGTATGTTCTTCATTTAAATCAAGGGCGTCCATATCGACACGGAATGCCAGCGTTGGGCCCGGGCGACCGGTATCTAGCGTAGCGACGATACCTGTAAACCCGCCAGAGAAATGAGGAAGCCACTGAGTAAGAGCTCCTTGTTTAATTGCTCTCTCTTCCTGTTCTGCTAATTTTGATTGTGCAGGAAGACCCATTCGAGCGTCAGCCTTGATCACTTCTTGCCCGAGTTGTAATTGATAACCGAGCTGGCTGAGTTCTTCTGCTACCAAGGTTGCGGTACGGAATTCAAACCAGCCAGATTCCGCATATTGGTGAAAATCACGTCGCCATGCCTGCAACTGTTTGGCCATCTCATTGATAGTGTTATCTAAATCAGTATCCATTTTTTATCTCTTTTAGTTATCGCAAGAAAAATAAATTCTGTTATTTTGAATGATGAGAAAGTTATGTTTATTGAAATAAAATTTTGTTTAATATTTCAAAACAACCTTATTTGAACGTTAATTTTATTTTTATATTTAAAAATTCTTTTAATGTTCCAAATGTTAATTATTTGTTTCTTGGTTATCTGACTCTACACAATCAAATTAGGATAAAAAAGATACGATTATCTTTAGCTATATAACTAAAAGTTATCGGGGTATGGGCATGGCTCCACCAATAAAATTGAATCAGCTCAGAGCATTTGTTGAGGTTAGCCGGCATGGTAGTATTCGTGCTGCAAGCCGCTTTTTACAGTTATCACAACCTGCATTAACTAAATCGATTCGCGAATTAGAAAGTATTTTGGGGGCAAAATTATTTATTCGAAGCAATCAGGGGATTTATTTAACAGAGTGTGGCGAAGGCTTTTTACGTCGAGCCAGTTTAATTCTTGAAGAACTCCGTGCAGGGCAAGAAGAAATTTTACAACGCATTGGTTTGATTGGCGGAACAGTAAGTATTGGGGTGGCGGGGAGCATAGCTCGTTCATTGATGCCAAAAGTCGTAACGCAGTTTCATCGTGACTACCCAAATATCAAATTACGCATTATGGAAGGTCAATTATTAACCATGTTGACACAGTTGCGGCAAGGGGAACTCGACTTCACGATCAACACTTATTACCCAGGCAGCTTAGATGCAGAGTTCAGTTTTGAACAATTAATGCAAAAAGAGTACAAGGTCATTATGCGCAAAGACCATCCTTTGTGCCATGCCAAGTCATTGAGTGAACTCGCTGATTGCGATTGGACAATGCCAACGCCGAGAGGAACCTACTATAAGCAACTTGCTGATGTTTTTTCGATGATGGAACGGCCCATGGTGTTTAGCGTAACTTGTGAGACGCTAATTGGCTGTTTAAGTTTGGTTGCCCAAAGTGATTTTCTTACCATAGTTTCTGTGGATACGATTGATGAGCCTTTATTCGAACAACGATATATCGCATTGGATTTAAAAGAAAAACTGCCTTATGCCACGTTTGCATTAGTACAACGCAGAGACGCGACATTAACACCTGCAGGAGAACATTTGGCTCGGTTATTTCGTATTTATTGTCGTAATAATGAGAATGCTATTTAGCATGATAAATCATAATATGATTACCTTTTATCATGGAATTGTTGATTATGGCTGTTTCCTTTGTCATTTGCTCAATCGATTAATTGACAAAATAACGTGAATTATCACTAATTAGGGCTGTTCAGTTGCCCGAATAATGATTAAAGTAAATTTAGTGAATAACAATGAGGAAAATTTATGCTGTATATCTTCGATATGGGTAATGTGATTATTGATATCGACTTTAATCGTGTATTTGATAAATGGTCTGAACTCAGTGGTACACCAAGTGAAGAAATCAAATCACGTTTTACTTTTGGTAATATCTTTCAATTACATGAGTGTGGAAAAATTTCAGACATCGAGTTTGCTGAGCTGCTTTGTGAAGAAATGGACATTACACTGAGCTTTGAAGACTTTGCTGAAGGCTGGCACGCTATTTTTATTTCGTTACGACCGGAAGTCATTGATATTATGGAACGCCTACGTGAACAAGGGCACCGAGTGGTCGTTTTATCGAATACTAATCGTCTACATCTCGACTATTGGCCAGCACACTACCCAGAAATTGCAGCTTCCTCCGACTTCTTATATCTGTCCCAAGACTTAGGCATGCGTAAGCCTGATCCTGAAATTTACAAATATGTACTGCAATCCGAAGAGTTTGATGCCGCAGATGCTATTTTCTTTGATGATGTCGAAGAAAATGTAAAAGCCGCAGAAGCCCTTGGTATTCGTAGTATTCATGTTGTGAATAAAGATACCATCCCTGAATATTTCCGCACTTACGATTTTAGTGCAGAAGTTGAATAACATCCTGATTTTATAGTGGGGCAACGGCTAACGTTGCTCCATCTTTTTGTAAAGAGTCATCATGATTGCATTAATCCAGAGAGTCACTCATGCGAGTGTGGTTGTTGATCAGAAAATAGTAGGGCAAATAAATGCTGGGCTGCTGGTTTTGCTTGGTGTTGAAAAAGATGATGATGAGCAGAAAGCTAAACGTTTGTGTGAAAAAGTATTAGGCTACCGTATTTTTAGTGATGAACAAGGGAAAATGAACCTCAATGTTCAACAAGCGGGTGGTAGCTTGCTGGTGGTCTCTCAATTTACTTTAGCAGCTGATACCAAAAAAGGTATGCGGCCTAGTTTTTCAGGGGGAGCAGAGCCTGAAAGAGCAGATACCTTGTATCAATACTTTGTTGAACAAAGTCGCCAACAAGGGGTTGAAACACAAACGGGTGAATTTGCCGCTGACATGCAAGTGAATTTAACCAATGATGGCCCTGTCACCTTCTGGCTACAAGTGTGAGCCCATTTTTAAAGGGGGAAGCGATGTACCATTTACGTACACCGAAAGACGATATTGAATTTGCAACTTATTACCATTTTCGCTGGGAAATGTTGCGAAAACCGTTTAATCAACCCCTAGGTTCAGAAAAAGATGGTTATGATTTAACTGCACACCATCAAATGGTTGTGGATGATAAAAACCGTATTCTTGCCATTGGTCGTTTGTATATTAATGCTGACAACGAAGGCGCTATTCGTTTCTTAGCCGTTAACCCGGCAATGCAGGGGAAAGGGCTCGGTAAATTGATTATCATGGCGCTGGAGTCTGTTGCGCGGCAAGAAGGGGTAAAACGCATTGTATCAAGCGTTCGTGAAGAAGCAGTTCCATTTTTCAATAAAATGGGGTTTGAAACTCGCGGGCAAGTAGCAGGGCAGCTAAAAACGCCAGTGCGCCATTACTTGATGATCAAACCCATTGAGACATTGGACCAAATTCTGCATCGTCCAGACTGGTGTGGTGAGTTACAACAAGCCTGGTATAAGTATATTCCATTGAGTGAGAAAATGGGGGTTCGAATCGACCAATACACAGGGACTCGTTTTATTACCACCATGCCAGAAGCGGGCAACCAAAACCCTCATGAAACGATATTTGCGGGCAGCCAATTTTCATTAGCTACCCTAACAGGATGGGGGCTGATTTGGTTATTAATGCAAGAACACCAGCTTGGTGGTGATATTGTGTTAGTCGATGCCAGTATTCGTTATGGTAAGCCAGTAAGCGGTAGGCCGACAGCAACCGCGGACTTAGCCAATATGAGCGGTGACCTTGATCGCTTAGCGCGAGGTAGCAAGGCGCGAGTAAAACTGAACGTCGAGGTTAGTAACCCTGATGGTAAAGTAGGTGCTGTATTCAGCGGTGTTTATATGGTGTTACCTGTAGAAACAGCCAAGTAAAGTTACCCATTGAATATTAAAAAAGAAAGGCAGATTCGATTGATCTGCCTTTTGTGTTTCTATGAATTGACCGTTTTTATTAATTGCTAAGTGCGGGGAGCGGTTCTGCCAAAGAAGGCTCAGTAGGCTGTAAATCGGTTTCGGACTCGACTGAAGAGGTGACAACCCCGTTCACAACAGTACGGAATAGGCGCTTACCTTGCAATGGTATGGCCATCAATTCCCCATTCAAACTTTTTTCCACTGATGGGGCGAGTAAATCACCTTGTAACGTTGCATCAAAGTCACCGATGACTTGAGCGGGGAAGCCTGCCCAACCCCATTGATTTAAATTGACGAGGTCAATATTAGAACCTGATGCTCTCAGTAAGAATGGAACTTTTTTCGGCTCTTGTTTTACCAGCAAGCCAATTTTACTGATGCCTTTATCAGTACTGACCGTTAAGCTCGCCGCCGCTGAGGATTTACCACTTTGGCGCACTTCAATAAATGGCCGTCGTACGAGAACTTGGTTGATTGTGCCGCTATCTGCAGTGAATGTTGCTTTGCCACTCCAAACCCCCCACTGTTTTTGTTTAATCAAATCAACATTTTCAATATTGCCGCTTAGTGCGGTCAACTCGAATGGAAACTGTGGCTGGATATTCATCAAAAGTGATTGAGAAAGAGAGAATTTTTTGATGTTTAAACCAGATAACCACGCTGGGGCTGGTTTTGCGAAGAAGGATAACCAATTTTCAGGCAAGGTGTATAAGATACCGGCTAGTTTACCTTCGTCAATGGTCAGTATTTGATCATTACGTTGCCAAGACCCACTGAGGTTAAAGACACCTTTATTATAGTAACCTGATAACTTATTGATATTAAGGTTGTCGCCGTTAATATTCAGCTCACCAATCAAGGTGCTCAGTTGCTGGTCTTTCACGACGAATTGGTCGACATTAAAGCTAATATTGCTTTTGGGACTAGTCCAGCTTCCTCTCACGAAGTTGAGTTGGTCAATTTCGGTACTTAGGCCAGAAAGTGCCCAATCCTTTCCTTGAATATCAACGTTAGTTAATTCTACCTGTTTGATCTGCAGTGATTTTTCACTCGTTATTGCATCAAACAGTGAATCGAAATCAACATTATTTTCCCAGCCGACTTTATTCATGGTGAGGGAGTCAACCATGATAGAGCCATCGCTAAGTACCTTCCCAGCACCCGCAATATAGCCATTATTTAAGTAGGCACTTGCTTGGCTTACTTCTGTTCCTTGCTGCTGTAATTTACCGGTAATGGCAATATTCTTGAAGGAAAGGCCATTGAATTTTAATTGGTTAGAGGTAAATCGAAAATCACCGTAACCAAAAGGGGATTTTTCGGCTGGTTTCCAAGGGGTAATTCCTCCCGTGAAGCCAGTGACTTGCACAGTATCGTTGTCTTTTTTAAGCGTAATTTGGCTATTTTCAAATTGCAAAATATTTGCAGAAATAGGGAACAGTACCGTATTTGGTAAGACGGTTGTCGATAATGTTCCTTGAGTGATAACTAAACGTTTGATAGCCGTACCGCTAAATAGGTTTTGCCAATTAACATCAATTACGACTTGTTGTGAATCTAAAGAGAGATCGCTGTTTTTAGACGTTAATTTAACATCTTGGAAAATGAATTCACCGGGGTTAGAAAACTCATGTCCCATAATTCCTACATCAATATCGTAGCCGGTAAATTTACTTAAAAATTGACTGGAGTAGGATGCACCCCAACGGGTTTGTAGCCCGATATAAGTAAAAATAAACAATAGCAGCAGTAACAAAAGTGCATAGGTAGTAAATTTGATTAACCATTTCACAGTTTACTGCTCCTTTGGTTTGTGGACGAATAGACACAGAAAGAAACCGTCTAATATAGCGACAATTTAAGGATAGCATACAGAAAAACCGCCAGAATGTTCAACACTGGCGGCTAGAATGAAAGATTATTTTTCGAGAGGGAAGACTAAATTCAGAACAATTGCAGTTAAACCACCCGCAGCAATCCCCGAAGAAAATAATGTTTTTAGCCAGTCAGGTGCGAATTGTAAAATCAAAGGTTGTTGTGAAACGCCCATACCCACTGCGAGAGAAAGGGCGATAATCATAATTGCACGGCGATTGAGTGGCTCGCGAGAGACTATCCTTACACCTGAAGCGGCGATGGTACCAAACATCACAATGGTTGCTCCGCCCAGCACAGGTTCGGGAATTTGTTGAACGAAGCCCGCAACGGCAGGGAACAACCCTAATAACACCAACATTAAAGCGACAATGTAGCCGACATAGCGGCTTGCCACCCCAGTTAATTGGATAACACCGTTGTTCTGCCCAAAGCAAGAGTTAGGGAAAGTATTAAATACCGCAGAAACCATTGAATTCAAACCATTGGCGAGTACGCCACCTTTAATTCGTTTCATGTATAAAGGGCCACGAACAGGTTGTTCTGATACGTCAGAAGTGGCGGTAATATCACCTATCGTTTCTAAAGAAGTCACCATAAAAATAAGAATTAATGGGATCAACAGGTTCCAGTCGAATGATAAGCCATAATAAAAAGGCTCAGGGACAGTAATAATTGGCTGATTGGCTTCCACGGGTTGCGCATTTGGCAACATATCCATCCACCAAGCGGCAAGGTAGCCAACCGCCATCGCGATGACGAGAGAAGCAACGCGCAAGTAAGGGTTTTTCTGGCGATTCAAGAGGATAATAACGGCTAATACAATCCCCGCTAAAATCAAGTAATCAGGGGAACCAAAAGTATTGTCACTAATAGCACCATAGCCACCACCAATGGACGTTAATCCCACTTGAATTAAGGACAATCCAATAATCATCACGACCACACCAGAAACCAGTGGTGTAATGACACGACGGGCTAGATGTAAAAAACGTGAAAGAATCACTTCGGTTAATGCGGCGACGAGTAAAGTACCAAACAAAGCTGCCATCATGGATGGGATATCAGCGCCACCTTGCTTGAGTGCAACGCCTCCCATAATTAAAGGTGCAACAAAGTTAAAACTGGTTCCTTGAATCGAAAGCAGGCCTGAGCCAATAGGGCCCCACGCGCGAATTTGAATTAAAGAGGCAATACCGGAGGCAAATAAAGACATACTGATGATGCGCTGAGTGTCGTGGGCTGGTAGCCCTAAAGCTTGGCAAATAAGCATTGCAGGGGTAATAACTGCGACAAACATCGCTAGAAGATGTTGCCCGGCAGCAAACAAGGCTTGCGGCAGCGGTGGGCGGTCTTCTAATTTGTAGATGAGTTCGCTTTGCGTTTGTGTGGTCGCTTCAGTAGTTTGTTTTTCAGACGTCGCAGTATTCATTGCCTTCATTTCTCGCCAACAAAAAACGCATTGTAATGCGAGGATTTTAAAAAGCAATCGTTTGCGCGTAAAAAATATTGATCAATGTTAAATAAGGCTGTCACATTTTTATATCTTTTAACTTGTATTTATAACAGTTTTTTTTTCTAATCCTATAACCTGCTTTTGGCGTTTTAAGGAAGAAATTAACGTCTTACTAGTTTTTGATAATTTTAACAACAGACGAGGTACGTGAATGTATCATCTCGATGTCTACGGTACACTGGTAGCAGCTACCTTAGTATTATTGCTTGGGCGTAAACTGGTCAAATCAGTCCCTTTTCTTGAAAAATATACCATCCCTGAACCCGTTGCGGGTGGGTTGTTAGTTGCTTTTAGTCTTTTATTGCTTAAACAATTATTTGACTGGAGCCTTTCTTTTGACTTATCACTGCAAGAACCTATGATGCTGGCATTTTTTGCCACAATTGGTCTTAATGCCAACCTTGCCAGCTTAAAGGCTGGTGGTAAGGCATTGTTTATCTTCATTTTTGTGGTTGTCGGTTTATTACTTGTCCAAAATACAGTAGGGATTGCTCTTGCTGAATTATTGGGATTAGACCCGCTTATGGGGCTGTTAGCTGGCTCAATTACCTTATCCGGTGGTCATGGGACTGGCGCGGCATGGGGGAAAATTTTCACTGAAAATTATGGTTTCCAAAGTGCAACAGAAGTTGCAATGGCTTGTGCTACATTTGGGCTAGTTCTTGGTGGTTTAATCGGTGGACCTGTTGCACGTTTCTTAACGCGAAATATTCCAACGCCTGGAACGGCTGAAGATGATAAAGACGTTCCAACTGCATTTGAAAAGCCGCAATCTGGGCGCATGATCACTTCAATGGTTTTAATTGAAACTATTGCACTGATCGCTATTTGCCTATTAGTGGGCAGCTTTATTGCAGGTCTGCTCGCTGACACGGTGTTCGCGTTACCTAAATTTGTGTGTGTATTATTTGTTGGGGTGATTTTAAGTAACAGTCTTTCGATTCTTGGCTTCTATCGCGTGTTTGACCGTGCCGTTTCTGTGATGGGGAACGTCAGCCTATCGTTATTCTTAGCGATGGCTTTGATGAGCTTGAAGTTATGGGAATTGGCGTCATTAGCAATCCCAATGATTGTTATTCTTGCAGTACAAGCCTGTGTGATGGCGGGATACGCTATTTTTGTCACTTTCCGTGTGATGGGCAAAAACTATGATGCTGCTATTTTAGCCGCAGGTCATTGTGGCTTTGGTCTTGGAGCTACACCAACAGCGATTGCGAATATGCAAGCAGTAACGGATAGGTTGGGTCCATCTCACCTTGCGTTCCTCGTGGTACCAATG
Source organism: Providencia sp. PROV130 (assembly GCF_028482225.1). Lineage (NCBI taxonomy): Bacteria > Pseudomonadati > Pseudomonadota > Gammaproteobacteria > Enterobacterales > Morganellaceae > Providencia > Providencia sp. PROV130. Next base: position 39,196 of record NZ_JAMPQC010000018.1, read on the forward strand.
GTTGGGGCATTCTTCATTGATATTGTTAATGCGATAGTCATTAAATTGTATTTAATGTTGCCAGTATTCCCAACGATTGCTGGGTAGTTTTTATTCAATAATAAATCAAGTAAAGCAGGTATTGCCGTGAAAATATTCACGGCAATTTTCGTTTTAAGGAATAAATAAAAAGAAGATATAAGATTTAAGCGTGGCTGTATTGTTCTCGCTCAGGTAACCAGCGCTCAATAAGTTGTTGTGCATTCTCAGGATAATTTTGTTGAATATGACGTGCAAGGCGTTGCACTTCTGGCAACATATATTGGTCACGTAATAAATCAGCAACTTTAAATTCTGCATTTCCTGTTTGCCTCGTACCCAATAATTCCCCAGGTCCACGAATTTCGAGATCTTTTTGTGCGATAACAAAGCCGTCATTGCTGTCTCGCAACACTTGTAGTCTTTGTTTTGCAGTATGGGTTAGCGGGGTTTTGTACAGTAATACGCAGTGAGATGCGATAGCTCCACGGCCGACTCGCCCTCTTAGTTGGTGCAACTGAGCTAAACCAAGGCGCTCAGGGTTATCTATAATCATTAAACTTGCATTAGGCACATCAACGCCGACTTCAATGACTGTCGTTGCAACCAGTAGCTGAATTTCATTATTCTTGAATGCAGCCATAATACTTTGCTTTTCAGCAGGTTTCATTCGCCCATGGACTAGGCCAACTTTTAATTCAGGTAATGCCAGTGCGAGTTCTTCGCTGGTCACTTGAGCTGCTTGTGCTTCTAATAATTCAGAGTCTTCAATGAGTGTACAGACCCAATAGGCTTGGCGGCCTTCTTCAATACAGGCTTGGCGAACGCGTTCAATAATATCGTTACGGCGAGTGTCCGGAATGGCGACAGTGGTGACAGGTGTTCGACCTGGAGGAAGTTCATCGATGACTGAGGTATCTAAGTCTGCATAAGCTGTCATCGCCAATGTACGTGGGATTGGTGTAGCGGTCATAATCAATTGATGAGGGTGATACCCTTGTTGTTCACCTTTTTCACGCAGAGCGAGCCGCTGATGAACGCCAAAGCGATGTTGCTCATCAATGATAACGAGCCCCAGAGCTTTAAAGCTCACTTGCTCTTGGAAAATAGCGTGTGTTCCCACTATCATCGCAACGTCTCCATTTGCGATAGCATCTTGCTGTGCCTGACGTGCCTTACCCTTTTGTTTACCTGCGAGCCAACCGACTTTAATACCTAAAGGTTCTAACCATTGTTTGAACGTATTGGCATGTTGCTCTGCAAGAATTTCGGTAGGGGCCATCAAAGCCACTTGTTTGCCATTCTCGATAGCACAAACGGCTGCTAAGGCTGCAACGAGAGTTTTCCCTGACCCCACATCCCCTTGAATCAAGCGCATCATAGGGGCATCTTTAGCGAGGTCTGCTTCAATTTCGCCAACAACACGGTTTTGTGCATTTGTTGGTGAAAACGGTAATTGCGCGAGTAACTGAGATTTTAACTGACCACTTGTCACTAAAGGTTCAGCATATAGGCGTTCGTTGCCTGCACGGATGGCTAGCATGCTGAGATGGTGAGCGAGTAGCTCTTCGAGGATTAACCGTTTTTGAGCTGGGTGGTGTCCTTTTTCAAGTTCACTCAAAGCAACATTCGGGGGAGGGTTGTGTAATAAGCGAATGGCATCTGGTAAGTTTATCATGCCCCGGCTAAGTTCTTCCGGTAATAACTCCTTTATGTTCCCGCTATCGAGTAATCCTAGCGCTTGCTCCATGACTTTACGTAAAGTCACTTGGCGAACACCTTCAGTGGTTGGATAAACGGGTGTTAAGTTCTCTTGCAAGCTGATATTGCTAGTATCTTGCGAAACTTTATATTCAGGGTGAATGATTTCTGGCCCTGTATTTCCTCTGCGAACCTCCCCATAGGCAGTGACCTGTTTTCCTTCCGCTAAGTTATTTTTCATTGCCGCTGAAAAATTAAAAAAACGTAAAGTGAGGTTGCCTGTGCCATCGGAAATTAAGCAGGTCATCATTCTTTTGCGGCCAAATACGACTTTAGTTTGCAGTATTTCACCAGTAATCGTTGCAGTCGTGCCGGGTAGGAGATCTTTTATTTGATATAGACGGGTGTGGTCTTCATAGCGCAAAGGAAAATGGAGAAGAAGGTCTTGAACGGTGTTCAAACCGATTTTACGCATTTTTTCTGACTGGCTTGCTCCAATTCCGTGCAATGAAGTCAGTGAAATGGTATCAAGTAACCCATTATTCATAGTATTTCCTTTTATTTAACCAAACTGCCGTCTTTTCATTTTTTCGGTTAATTGCATTTGCGCCCACCATGTGTCATCAGCTTCAATTTGCCCTTGGGTATTGATAAATGGGCGAGGAAGTCCCTTACGTTTAGCAACTTCAGCCAGTACAGGATAACCGCCTTCAAATAACCAAGTTTGCTGTTCATCTGGAGAGAGTAGGCAATGTTCGCGCTCGTACATACCCGCTTGCTGCCGTTGCCGTTGTGCTTCATATAAAATCAATGCAGAAGCGACGGAAACATTCAAAGATTGCACCATGCCAGCCATTGGAATGATAATGTGTTTATCAGCCAATGCGAGGGCTTGTTGTGAAATCCCGGTTTTCTCTTGTCCCATCATAATACAAGTTGGCAAAGTATAATCAATTTCACGAAAATCAACGGCATGTTCCGACAAGTTAGTTGCTAAAACCTGCATGTTTTGTGATTTTATTTGGGAAATTGCTTCTTCGGTGGATGTGTGTGAAATAATTTTAACCCAGCTATTACTCCCCGCAGCAGAAGAAACGGACAGTTTGACCTGTTGGTCAGGCCAAATAGCATGAATTTGATGGATCCCTACGGCATCGGCACTGCGTACAATGGCAGAAACATTATGCGGTTTATGGATTTCTTCGAGACAGAGAGTTAGGTCGGGCTGCCGCATCGCCATCATTTGGCAAATGCGGCGATAGCGGCGTTCATTCATAGTTATTAATTAGGTATGGTCATTAATTACGGTTTCGGCTGACACGTAGAACGTCAGGCATAATACGGATTTTCCGCATTACATTTGCCAATTGAATCCGGTTTTTAGTCGTAAGGCGGATAAAGGCACAATATACACGGCCATCTTTCTCTTCTGTATTCATACTTTGAATACTTGAATTAGCGTCATTAATAGCGGCAGTTAAATTCGCTAAAGCGCCTTGATGGTTAATCATATCGACTTTAATTTCAGCGATAAAGTCGGCATCGGTGTCGTTATCCCATTCAACAGCCATAAATTTGTCGGGTTCTTTTTGATAACCACGGATGTTGCGGCAAGACTCATGATGGATAACCAGACCTTTTCCAGGACTAATATGCGCAACAATTGGGTCACCAGGAATCGGACGGCAACATTTTGCGAAAGTAATAAGAACGCCATCAGCTCCTTTAATGGATAGTTTATTGCGGCTTTCGACAACGGCCTGTTCTTCCGGTGTATTTTGTGGGTTGTTTTGTAAATTACGTGCAACAACCACACTCATGGCATTACCCAACCCAATTTCAGCAAGCAAATCATCGATAGAATGCAGCTTCATACGGGCTAATTCTGCATCAATATTGGCTTGAGGGATATCAGTGAGTTTATTTCCTGCCCCTAGGGCATGGTTGAGTAAACGACGACCTAAATTAATAGAGTCTTCACGTTTTAAGTTTTTCAATAACTGGCGAATTTTAGCTCGTGCTTTTGAGCTGACAACAAAATTGAGCCATGCCGCATTTGGACGTGCGCCAGGTGCGGTAATAATTTCGACAGTTTGGCCGCTAGTCAGGGATTGCGAAAGCGGGTAAGGCTGGCGATCAACGCGTGCGCCCACGCAAGCATGACCAATATCTGTGTGCACCGCGTAGGCAAAGTCAACAGGTGTGGCACCAGTAGGTAACTCCACAATGCGGCCTTCAGGGGTGAAAACGTAGATTTCATCTGGAAATAGATCCGATTTAACGCTTTCAATAAATTCAAATGAGCTACCTGCACTTTGTTGTAATTCAAGTAGGCTTTGCATCCAACGTTGAGCCCTAACTTGTGCAGTAGTACCTTGTTCACCTTGCTCTTTATAGGCCCAATGTGCAGCAACCCCCATCTCAGCCATTTGGTCCATGTCTTCTGTACGAATTTGCACTTCGACAGGAACACCATGCGGCCCTATCAGGGAGGTATGTAATGATTGATAGCCGTTGGCTTTAGGGATGGCAATATAGTCTTTGATACGCCCCGGGCGCGGTTTATACAAACTATGCATCTGACCTAAAACGCGGTAGCAAGTATCTACATCTTTCACAATTACCCTAAAAGCATAGATATCCATAATAGAATGGAAACGTTGCTCTTTTTGGTGCATTTTGCGATAGATGGAATAAAGATGTTTTTCTCTGCCACTCACGCGACAAGGAACACCAGCCTCAGTTAGCCTACCGTCAATTTCTGAGAGAATTTTTTGGATCATCTCTTTTCGGTTACCGCGAGCAGCCTTGACGACTTCCTTAATAACACGATAACGGTTGGGATATAACGCTTCAAAACCAAGCTCTTCAAGCTCTGTTTTAATGTGGTGTATACCTAGCCTGTGGGCTAACGGGCTATATATTTCAAGGGTTTCACGTGCAATGCGTCGACGCTTATCGGGCCTAAGTGACCCTAACGTGCGCATGTTGTGAGTGCGGTCTGCCAGTTTTATCAAAATGACACGGATATCTTTTACCATTGCCATGATCATTTTGCGGAAGTTTTCTGCTTGAGCTTCTTTTTTGTCGCGAAAGTTGAGCTTGTCTAGTTTGGATACACCTTCAACGAGACCGGCGACGGTGGTACCAAACAATTCTTCTATGTCTTGAAATGTCGCTGGAGTATCTTCAATCACATCATGAAGTAGCGCTGCCATTAGTGTTTCATGGTCCAAGCGCATCTCAGCAAGAATACAAGCAACAGCAACTGGGTGAGTAATATAGGGCTCACCACTCGAACGGGTCTGTCCTTCATGGGCATCCCGTGCAACAACATAGGCTTTTCTTAGTAATTCAACTTGTTCTTTAGGAAGATACTTTTGAATGACTAAATTAAGGCTTTCAAACAGATACAAGGCAGACCCACCTTAGTGATTAGCGACGACCTTCAGCGATTGCAGAAACTGCTTGCATTTCAGCCGCTTCTTGCTCTTGCTGTTCTTGGCGTTCACGCACATCTAAAATGTGACCGTTGATTAAACCTTCTTCTACTTCACGTAATGCGATAACAGTATATTTATCATTTTCTTCAGGAACTAAAGGGTCTTTTCCACCCGTTTGTAACTGACGAGCTCTACGTGCCGCAACCAATACGAGGTCAAAACGGTTACCAATTTTCTCTACTGCGTCTTGAACAGTTACGCGTGCCATAAGTGTGCTACTCCAAAGAAATAAAAAAATGACCTGATATGATACTGAAACTATGCTCAGTCTGCTAGTAATTTGCTGATTAAAGCATCATGTCGCTGAACTTGACGCTCTAACTTTAAACGCTCAGTACGGATGATAGATTGTAAATCGCTCAGCGCGGTATTGAAATCATCATTAACAATAAGGTAATCATACTCGTTGAAATGTTCAATTTCACCTACTGCTTGTGACATCCGTTTTTCAATAACGTCATCGCTGTCTTGTCCGCGCCCTCTTAGGCGACGATAAAGTTCATCTTTTGATGGTGGGAGAATAAAAATGCTGCGTGCTTCAGGCATTGTAGCCCTAATTTGCTGCGCTCCCTGCCAATCGATATCAAGAAAAACATCCACACCGCTGTTTAATACATCTTTAATGATGGGTTTGGACGTCCCATAATAATTCCCAAAAACGCATGCATGTTCTAGGAATTCACCTTTGTCGACCATTTGTAAAAAATCAGTTTCAGATACAAAAAAATAGTGCTCGCCGTGAACTTCCCCTGGACGTGCAGCTCGAGTTGTATGAGAAACGGAAACTTGAGTGTCATACAGTGGTTGTGTTTTTAATAAAGCCTGAATCAGACTTGATTTCCCTGCACCACTAGGGGCAGAAACAATATATAACGTGCCTTGTATCATGATGATTTCTTGAATAGTCGAGGATTAAACATAAAAGATGGAGATAAACCCGACATAGTATACACGGACTTGCATCAACATGCAGCGATATCAATAAATCATGAATTTTAATTAAATGAATTTGATGAGTAACTAAATTGTGAACAGGCTCGAGAAATTAACTTATTACTGATGAAAGCAACATTTGTTTTGCGAAGCTTTTTACAAATAATTCTTTTTACAGAGGCAGAGTGAGGGAAGTTGTTCCATGCTTAGTGAATGAGGGCAAAATACTTTAAAGGAATGGCATCCCAATGGATTAGTAATAACTGGGAATAGTTATAACAAGGAATAGTTATGATTTATATTTTGTATGGTTATTGGTTAGCATCAGCTTATAGGTTAGGTGGGTTAATTATTGGGGTAATGGCGTGTATTAATATTGCCCAAGCATCGCAGCAAGGTGCTATTAATGAACAGTGTGAAGGACAAAATAGTAAAATAATAAGGCAGGAGAGTTATCGGCTAGGTACACAATTACAGCAGTGGAACCAAACTTACCGTTTGGCTGGTAGCAGTTCGATTAGTGACGAAGCTTATGATCAGCTCTTTAATTTGTGGCGTTCTTTACAGCGATGTCAGCAACTCCCTGAAGTATTACCAGATGTACAACTACCTGAAAAATCCAAATTGACTATGCATCCTATTCCTCATACAGGGTTGAAGAAGCTCAATGAGTCAGAGGTTTATAGTTGGGTAGCAACACGTAAAAATATTTGGTTGCAACCTAAAGTTGATGGTGTAGCGGTAACATTGGTTTATAAAAATGGCAAGCTTATCTCTATGATTAGTAGAGGAAATAGTATTGAAGGAATAGAGTGGCGAGCAAAAGCAGACTTTATTCCTGCTATACCTAAACAAATTAAATATTCAAGTATGTTAGTCCTTCAAGGTGAACTATTTTGGCGTATGAATGGGCATATTCAAGCTAAAAGTGGGGGAGTAAATGCTCGTAATAAGATTGCGGGGTGGTTAATGCGCAAAAATACCCCAACCGCTCCCGAAGAAAATATTGGTATTTTTATTTGGGCATGGCCAGCGGGAGATGCTAATCCAAAAACACAGTTAACATTACTTTCTGAGATAGGTTTTCCGCTAGCTGAGCAATATAGCCATAAAATTGAGAATGAAACCCAAGCTAAACAACTGAGGGAATACTATTATCAAGGCCAATTGCCATTTGCAACTGATGGCGTAGTACTTAAAAATTTTCCAGCGCCAGCGGCATCAGCTTGGCAATCAAAACAAAATAGTTGGGCAATTGCTTGGAAGTATCCATTACGTAGTGTGTTATCAGAGGTTACTAAACTCAAATTCAATATAGGCAGAACAGGAAAAGTTAGTGTCGTTACCGAGATAATCCCCATCAATATTGATTCGAAAACTATTTCAAAGGTAAATGCTGGCTCATTATCATCATGGGAAAAACGAGATTTACTGGTTGGAGATAAAATACTTGTCTCTCTTTCAGGGCTTGGAAGCCCAAAGATTGAAGAAGTTGTTTGGCGGCGAGAGAAGCGCGAATATCCAAATGTATCAACATTCAAGCAATTTCATGCACTCAGTTGCCTGACTTATACGAAAGTTTGCTCGCAGCAATTTGTCGCAAGGTTAACATGGCTAGGTAAACAACTCAGTATTCGAGGTATAAATCAAGCAACATGGCGCCAGTGGGCTGAGGGCCATAATCTTACTCAACTAACAACTTGGTTGTCAGAACAATGGCAAAGTGATTTACCTAAAGGCAAAAAGCATCAAATGTTAGTAAAGCAACTGAAAATGGCAAAGGCTCAACCTATTTCGCTTTGGTTAAAAGGCCTAGCAATTCCACTACCTAAATTGCATGTAAAGAAAGTGAGTGACATAGATATGTTGTATGATTCTTCATGGGTTAACAGTATAAATTTGACTGAGCTACAAAAGAAAAAATTAGCTAAATGGTTAGCGGAACCGGAAATTCAATCTATTTTACGTATCTTGTCCGATATGCAAGCTACTCAGCCATCAATAGTAAACTATTGATGGCTGAGACAGTTAAGCTAATCTTGATTTTCGTAATTAAAGATAGGTAAACCAAGACGATAACGAATGGCTATTAGCCTTGCACTTAAGCCAACAACCAGTGTGATAATTACCACGATATCTTTAGGTAGAGGGGTTTGTAATAGGCCAATGTAGATCCAAGCGGCAGCGAAAGAGACGCCTGCATAGACCTCTTTTTGGAAAACTAAAGGGATTGTGTTGCACAGCATGTCTCTTAACACGCCACCAAAAACACCCGTAATTACTGCTGCGATGGCAGCGATGATCGGGCTATAGTTCATATCGAGGGCAATTTGGGCGCCGAGTATAGAAAATACAATGAGCCCGATAGCATCTAATATGAGGAATAACCGGCGTAAATGTTTCATCATAGGCGCTATCCAAATTGTCACAATAGCGGCGCCTGCAACAGTCAGGATATACTCAGGGTGTTCCACCCAGCCTAAAGGGTAATGGCCAAGTAAAATATCACGGACGGAACCACCACCAATTGCCGTTGCAGACGCAATAATGATGACGCCAAAGACATCCATTTTTCGCCTGCCTGCTGCAAGTGCTCCAGTCATGGCTTCTGCGGTGATACCAATAATATAAAGTACACTTAATAACATGGTAGTTTTGTTCAAGACTAAGGTTATTGCTAAAGGGTAATATTACTTGTGAAACTTCTCGACTGAGATTTTCTAGTATTGACTAAACTAGATTAGTTAAAGTAATCCGATAGCGATATTAAATGATGTCAAAGGATAACAGATTGAATAATAAATTGCCCTATAAAGAAACACGTTTAACATACGATGAGCGAAGCCATCAACTAACGAACATTAATATTTGGACTCCAGATAGCCAGTGGTTAGCTTATGATATACGACCAAGCGGTAGCTCTTTTACCGGTTTATCTATAGAAAAAATTCATGTAAAAACATTACAGACCGTTGAAATTTATCACGCAAGCCATGGAGCTCACGTTGGAGTGGTAACGGTAAGTCCTCAACTACCAATTCAATATGCTTTTATCCATGGTCCTGAGCACCCAGATGAACAGTGGCAATATGACTTTCACCATCGAAGAGGGGTGTATGTTAAAGAAGAGCAATTAAATATAGCTCACCCAATTGATGCAATGTGTATTACCCCTCCTTATTTAGTGGGTGCATTACGTGGAGGCACTCATGTCCATGTTTATAGTCCAGACGGAAAGTGGCTGAGTTTTACCTATAACGACCACGTAATGCATGAATTAGATGTGCAATTAGACCAACGAAATGTCGCAATTGCAGTACCTATTGGGCCCGTTAATGTGAACCCTAAAAAACATTTTCGAGAATATAATGGCGATTACTTTTGTTGTGTTGTGACGCGAACAACGCAACAACCTAAACCAAGCAGCGATGAAATTAGCCGTGCATATGAAGAGGGTTGGGTAGGTCAAAAAGGCTATCAAAAAGAGAATGGAAAGTGGCAGGAAAGAGCGCTGGTGTTTATTGGCGATACTCATTCTACAGATGGAGAAATTATTCCTGAGATCTACATTGTCGATCTGCCTTCACAGCCGGAGGATTTCATGGTTGCGGGGGAATTTCCTATCCAAGGAACAGAGTCGAGTATGCCTTCCCCACCAAAAGGTATAAAGCAAAGGCGCTTAACCTATACGCACAATAGAAAATTTCCGGGTTTATCAAAAACCCCTAGGCATTGGCTTAGAACTTCGCCAGATGGTAAATCGATCGCTTGTTTGATGAATGATGATGGCGGTAATGCTCAGTTATGGTTAGTTGATACGCTAACTGGAATACAAAGGCAAATAACGCATGGTTCTTCACCGGTTCAGTCTGCTTTTAGCTGGGATAGTAAAGGTCAGCACATCTGCTTTATTCGTGACAATAGTGTCATGTATTGCCATGCCGTGACCGGAGCCATACAAAAATTAACACAACGGACTGAACTTGCTCCTGTTGCTGATGCAGTTGTATTTTCACCTAATGATGAGTTGATCGCATTTATGCGTGATATTGATGGATTTAGGCAAATTTATACAGTAGAAACTGGTTTAAATCAGCAAATGAAATAGTTAGATTACTACAATTACGAATAAACAAGTCCTGATTAACTTTTTTATTTGTAATTGTTTTTATTTTACTCTAATTGGTGTTTAGAACACTTAATTGCTAATTATTCATATGTTGAGTACAAAGACACTTATAAATAAAACATTTAGCTAAAAATAGTTCTTATCAAAATAAGATAATAATTAAAGAAGTATTATATAAATGATTACTTAGATCTTAGATTGGAAATAATGTATTGGTAAATACATTTATTACACAGTAAAATTTTAATTACAAACGTTTGATTTAACCTAAATTAATTTTTGGCTTTATCTTTCTTTTCAAGTTCTTCTATACGTTTCTTTGGTGAATCAGCTTTATCATCATTACCCGATTTCGCGTAATCTAAAGGAATTAAAAGAGTATCCATAACAACAGAAAAGGGTAAATCAATAGCAAGCAAAGGCTTAACAACCCAGCCGGTTTCATCATCTTTAATCATTTTAATACTATTTTTCGAACCAGGGTAATAACCTTCTGATGGGCCTGCATGAGTCATAATACTTGAGCAACCACTCAAAATAAGCGGTGCGATAAGGAAACATAATCGTATTGAAATTAAACTCGGCATAGACGTTGTTAACCTGTATTTAGCTTGTTATTCCTAATATTGACTTATAATAACGAAAAACAAAAAATTCACAATAATGGCGTCATATTATTATTTTATTTAACCGTATGTATTTTTTTAGTTAATAGTTTACTTGTAGCTATTAACTAAAAATATTTGTCTTCTGTTTCTATTCGATGAATGATAAATAACGTTAAGAAATAAAGACATACTATTTTATATTTGTTATCAGTTTGAAAATTCTAAAAAAATAGATCATTTATTCATTCTGAACTGTGCTCTATGACACATATTACCCTTATGCTATTTGGCATAATCGATTCAGTAGTATGTTTTATCACCTATTTGGGTGTGTTTAATGGGTAACTTGTCGTCAAAAGGATGCGGTCTATGAGTGAATTAGCTCTTACTGTAAGTTTGTTGGCGTTAGCTGCTGCTTTAGGGCTATGGATTGGTAATTGGAAGATCCGTAGTGTTGGGCTGGGGATTGGTGGTGTCCTATTTGGGGGGATCATCGTTGGGCATTTTGCCCAAAGTTACGGCTTACAACTGAATAAAGACATGCTGCATTTTATTCAAGAGTTTGGCTTGATACTATTTGTATACACGATTGGTATTCAGGTTGGGCCTGGTTTTTTCTCTTCTCTTCGTGTTTCTGGTCTCAAACTAAATGGCTTTGCGTTGATGGTTGTTGTCTTAGGTGCGGTGGTAACAGCAATCATATATAAAGTCGCGAATATTCCATTACCAATTATCCTAGGTATTTTTTCAGGGGCGGTAACGAATACGCCATCTTTAGGTGCCGGTCAGCAAATTTTAACTGACCTAGGTTCTGACCCTAATCTAATAGGCCAAATGGGAATGGGCTACGCCATGGCTTACCCTATGGGGATTTGTGGCATCTTACTGGTGATGTGGTTAGTACGCATCATCTTTAGAATTTCAGTAGAGAAAGAAGCTTCTGCATTTAATAGTTCCTCTTTTCAACAGCGCGACTCCCTGCAGACGATGAATATTGCCATTCGTAACGCCAATCTTGATGGTTTAATGATGCAAGATATCCCACTGCTTGGTAGCGAAGCAATTGTTTGTTCAAGATTAAAACGCGGAGATATGCTCGTTGTTCCTCAACCCACAACAGAAATTCATTTAGGTGACTTATTGCACGTTGTTGGCTTAAAAGATGATTTAAATAAAGTTCGCTTAATATTAGGCGAAGAAGTTGATGCATCTCTGTCTACATCAAGCTCTATTTTACATTCCGTTCGTGTGGTCGTGACGAATGATGCCGTACTAAGTAAAAGGCTTAAGGACTTAAATTTAAAACAAAAATATGACGTTGTTGTGACACGATTAAACCGTACGGGTATTGATCTAGTCGCTAATAACAATTCAGTTTTACAATTTGGTGATATTTTAAATATTGTTGGTCGCCCCGAATCAATTGAAGCAGTTACCGCTTTACTAGGTAATGCAAAACAAAAATTACAGCAAGTTCAAATGTTACCTGTGTTCCTTGGAATCGGGCTAGGGGTTGTGCTGGGCTCAATACCAGTTTTTGTTCCTGGTTTCCCAGCAGCGTTAAAACTTGGACTAGCAGGAGGCCCGCTAGTTGTTGCATTAATTCTAGGTCGTATAGGGACTATTGGGCGCTTATATTGGTTTATGCCGCCGAGCGCTAACCTTGCGTTAAGGGAGCTAGGAATTGTCATGTTCCTCGCAGTGGTAGGGCTCAATTCGGGTGGTGGCTTCATTGATACTTTAATTAAAGGCGATGGGTTGACGTGGATTGGCTATGGGTTATTGATTACATTTATTCCGTTGTTTATTACAGGTGTGGTAGCTCGAATTTTTGGCAAAATGAACTATTTGAGCCTTTGTGGGGTGCTTGCGGGTTCCATGACAGACCCTCCTGCGTTAGCATTCGCAAATAATATACATGCGACCAGCGGTGCTCCTGCATTATCTTATGCAACAGTTTATCCATTAGCGATGTTTTTAAGAATTATTTCACCTCAATTGCTGGCTATTTTATTTTGGGCTGTTTAGTTAAAGATGACAGCTCATCTGATGAATAACTAAAATTTTGTCATGGCATTAAAAAATATAAATATTTCAATGTGATAGGTGATTTTTGATAATTGAGGTATAAGCGAGCAATGAAAGGTATCACGATATATAGGGGCAAAAAGTGCTTTTGTTCAAGCTATGACCAAATAGAAAAGATGTTCTAATAGTTTTGAATGATATTCGTATTGAAAAGTTAATTTGATTTCAATTACGGAGTTCTCGCTAATTTTTAGCCCTTTCTACATGAAAGGGCTTTTTTTTACCTAAATGTTGCAATAGCAGGGCTAAAAAGCCCTTTGTTGTTTCACAACCTAACAGGTTACTTCTTGATAAGCTTTTTCAAGCTCCTCAGCTAATATTTTGATCCCTTGTTCGATTTTTTCTGGTTCTGGGACATAGTTCATACGCATACATTGATGCGCATGTGGCCAATCTTGTTCAATACCAGGGAAGAAGTAATGGCCGGGAACCATCAATACACCACGTTTTTTTAAGCGTTGGTATAATTCTAAGCAATTAATTGGTAGGTCTTTAAACCATAACCAGAGGAAAATGGCACCTTCTGGCTTATGAATTAAACACTTATCTTCTGGGATATAGCGGCGAATAATTTCGATGGCTTCTTCTACACGCTGCTTATAAAAAGGACCAATTACATTTTTAGATAACGAGATAAGGTCATCTTTTTTAAGCATTTCTAAGGCAAGCGCAGGGCCTATACCACCAGGAGCAAGGCTGATGATGCCATTCATATTACTAACAGCTTCAATGATTTCTTCATTAGCGATGATAATGCCGCATCGAGTTCCAGGTAAACCAAGTTTAGATAAACTCATACAAAGAATAACATTTTCGTTCCAAAATGGCGTAGCTTCGCTGAAGATAATGCCAGGGAAAGGAACACCATAAGCATTATCTATTAGTAGTGGGATATTATGTTGTTTAGCGAGTTGGTCTAAATGCTCAACTTCTTCATCAGTAATGACATTACCAGTCGGATTTGTTGGGCGAGACACACAAATCACACCAATATCATCAGTAACCTCTAATGTGTTGAAGTCGACTCGGTATTTAAATTGACCATTAGGTAAAAATTCAATTTGTGGCTTATTAGCAACGAATAAGCCATCATCAAGACCTGAGTCTGCATAACCGACATATTCAGGGGCAAGAGGAAATAGCACTTTACGGGTGATACCATCTTCAAAGCGACCGGCTAGCAAGTTAAATAGATAGAAAAAAGCACTCTGGCTGCCGTTAGATAGGGCAATATTTTTCGCGCTAATATTCCAACCTAGTTTTGCTTTTAGCGTTGCTGCAAGCGCTTTCAACATGGCATCTTTACCTTGAGGGCCATCATAATTACATAAAGTGTCCGTCAATTGGCCATTAGCACACATCTCAGCTAATAGATCTTGAAAATACTTATCCATTTCAGGGATATGAGCAGGATTTCCTCCCCCTAACATAATGGAGCCAGGGGTTCTTATGCCTTCATTCAAGTCTTTCATTAATAATGAAATACCTGAATTTTGAGCAAATTTATTACCAAATTTAGAAAATATCATCGCATTTATTCACATATGTTTATTAGATTGTTAATGGAATTTAAAACATACTCCGCTGCATCTCAGAGTTCAACCACTCATTTCTATCTTTTTTTAAGTTAAAATATCAAATTAAATCTATTTAATGGTCTAAAATATCGTAATGTTAATGCTTTGGTAGTTTATTTTTCTTTTTACTCGATGAGTTACACCGATAAAAACTAATTTATTTAAATTGGCAACAATTCACTAAATGGTCATTTATCATGCCAGTTGCCTGCATAAAGGCATAACAAGTGATCGAACCGACAAATTTAAACCCACGTTTTTTGAGCGCCTTGGAAAGAAGCTTAGAAATTTCAGTTTCCGCAGGGACTTGCGATGGTTTTTCCCAACCATTGACAATGGGTCGACCATTTACAAATTGCCAAATAAAACTGGAAAAATCTTCACCATTTTCTTTCATGGTTAAATAGGCTTTTGCATTCGCAATAATCCCATTAATTTTTAATCGGTTACGGATGATCCGAGTATCTTGCATAAGTCGCTCAATATCGTCTTCATCCATTAATGCAATTTTTTCGGGATCGAAATGATGAAATAAATAACGATATCCTTGGCGTTTTTTTAAAATAGTGTACCAAGAGAGCCCGGCTTGTTGGCCTTCAAGACAGATCATTTCAAATAATGCTAAGTTGTCATAAGTGGGTTTACCCCATTCATGGTCGTGATAAGCGATATATTCAGGATCTTGATTGACCCAATGGCAGCGTGTCAGAGGAGTATCCATTTTTCATCCTTTTTACAGTCTCGATAACCTTGTTTCAAAAAACAAACCATTTATACTGTATAAATAACCAGTTTAAAAGGGATGAAAGTATTTTTTTTTATTTTTAGAATAAATACAGACATATTCAATGCTGTATATCTTGCGGTCAAAGGGTATACTGGCGTACTTTCATTAAATTTTACGTATCGCGTGCGGATCTAACATGCAAAAGTTTGATACCAAAACCTTCCAAGGTCTTATCCTGACATTACAGGACTACTGGGCGCGTCAAGGCTGTACCATTGTTCAACCATTGGACATGGAAGTCGGCGCAGGAACTTCTCACCCAATGACGTGTTTGCGTGCATTAGGCCCTGAGCCTATTGCTGCGGCTTATGTTCAACCATCTCGTCGGCCAACTGATGGTCGCTATGGTGAGAACCCAAACCGTCTACAACATTATTATCAGTTTCAGGTGATCATCAAACCATCACCAGACAACATCCAAGAATTATACCTGGGTTCTTTAAAAGAATTAGGTGTTGACCCAACCGTTCACGACATTCGTTTTGTTGAAGATAACTGGGAAAACCCAACATTGGGCGCTTGGGGATTAGGCTGGGAAGTGTGGCTTAACGGGATGGAAGTGACTCAGTTTACTTACTTCCAGCAGGTTGGTGGTCTTGAATGTAAACCTGTGACAGGTGAAATTACATACGGCCTAGAACGCTTAGCGATGTATATTCAAGGCGTGGACAGCGTGTATGACCTTGTCTGGTGTGATGGCCCACTGGGTAAAACCACTTATGGTGATATTTATCATCAAAACGAAGTAGAGCAGTCAACCTATAACTTCGAATACGCAAATGTTGATTTTCTTTTCAAATGTTTTGAAGAGTATGAAAAAGAAGCTCAACACTTGCTGGCTTTGGAAACACCACTTCCACTACCTGCATACGAACGTATCTTGAAAGCGGCTCACACTTTCAACCTACTAGATGCACGTAAAGCCATTTCTGTTACTGAACGCCAACGCTATATTTTACGTATTCGTACCCTAACTAAAGGGGTTGCAGAAGCGTATTATGCTTCTCGTGAAGCGCTTGGATTCCCTATGTGTCATAAGAACTAAGAGGCTGTCATGACTCAACAGACTTTCCTTGTGGAAATCGGCACCGAAGAGTTACCGCCGAAGGCTCTTCGTTCATTAGCTGAATCATTTGCTGCAAATTTTACGGCTGAACTTGATGGCGCTGATATTACCCATGGTGCAGTAACGTGGTTTGCTGCCCCTCGTCGTTTAGCACTTAAAGTAGCTGATTTAGCAGCTTCACAGCCAGACCGTGAAGTTGAAAAACGCGGTCCTGCTATCTCTCAAGCATTTGGTCCGGATGGTAAACCAACTAAAGCGGCTGAAGGCTGGGCTCGTGGTTGTGGTATTACCGTTGACCAAGCTGAACGTTTGGCCACAGATAAAGGCGAATGGTTACTGTATCGTGCTCAAATGAAAGGACAGGCTGTCAGCGAATTATTGGTTGATATGACTAGCCGTGCGCTAGCAAAACTACCAATCCCTAAATTAATGCGTTGGGCAGATAAAGACACTCAATTCGTTCGCCCTGTTCATACGGTCACATTACTGTTAGGTAGTGATGTTATCGAGGGTGAAATTTTAGGTATTAAGAGCGGGCGCACAATTCGTGGCCACCGCTTTATGGGTGAAGCTGAATTTACTATTGATAACGCTGAACAATATCCAGCCATTTTACGTGAACGCGGTAAAGTCATGGCGGATTACGCAGAACGTAAAGCGGTTATTAAAGCGGATGCGGAAAAAGCGGCTCAGGCTCTTGGTGGCCAAGCTGACTTAACGGATAGCTTACTTGAAGAAGTGACTTCATTGGTTGAATGGCCAGTCGTTTTAACGGCTAAATTTGAAGAGAAATTCTTAGATGTCCCTTCAGAAGCGCTCGTTTATACTATGAAAGGGGACCAAAAATATTTCCCAGTTTATGATAAGGCTGGCAAGTTAATGCCTAACTTTATCTTTGTGGCAAATATTGAGTCTTCTGATCCTCAGCAAATCATTTCAGGTAACGAAAAAGTTGTACGTCCGCGTTTAGCTGATGCCGAATTTTTCTTTAAAACTGACCGTAAACAACGTTTGGAAGATAACTTACCACGTTTAGAAACTGTATTGTTCCAAAAACAATTAGGTACGCTGCGTGATAAAACGGATCGTTTAGAAGCGCTAGCGGGCTGGATTGCGAGCAAAATTGGTGCAGATGTCAACCATGCAACACGAGCTGGCTTATTAGCCAAATGTGACTTAATGACTAACATGGTGTTTGAGTTTACAGACACTCAAGGTGTTATGGGAATGCACTATGCACGCCATGACGGTGAGTCAGAAGACGTTGCATTAGCTTTAAAAGAGCAGTATCAGCCACGTTTTTCAGGAGATGCACTTCCATCAACAGACGTGTCAGCTGCATTAGCATTGGCTGAAAAAATGGATACACTTGCTGGTATTTTTGGTATCGGCCAACATCCTAAAGGTGATAAAGATCCATTCGCTCTGCGTCGTGCTGCATTAGGTGTCCTACGCATCATCGTTGAAAAAGGCTACCAGCTTGATCTCGTTGAAATGACAGCAGAAGCTGCTCGTTTATATGGCAATAAATTAACCAATGAAAATGTAGTTAATGACGTTGTAGAGTTTATGCTTGGTCGTTTCCGTTCTTGGTATCAAGAATTAGGCTATAGCATTGATACTATTCAAGCGGTATTAGCTCGTCGTCCAACACAACCTGCTGACTTTGATGCACGAGTGAAAGCAGTTACTCACTTCCGTTCATTAGAAGAAGCACAGGCACTTGCAGCGGCAAATAAACGTGTTTCCAATATTCTGAGTAAATCAGAAGAAAAACTGGCTGACAACGTTTTAGCATCTGTTTTAAAAACACCTGAAGAAGTCAAATTAGCGACTCATGTTGTGGTACTACAAGATAAGCTTGCGCCAATGTTTGCAGAAAGGAATTATCAAGAGGCTTTAGTTGAATTAGCTTCTTTACGCGATATCGTGGATGAATTCTTTGCAAATGTTATGGTAATGGATGAAGACCAAGCGGTGCGTATTAACCGTTTGACGCTATTAAGCCAGTTACGTGAGTTGTTTTTGAAAGTAGCGGATATTTCTTTGCTGCAATAGGCTTGAAATTAGGTTTTTAGCTTATTGTTGACGCTATTTTTACAAATGCTAACCTGTTTGATAAATAAGCACTAAAATACTCTAGTGCTTATTTTTTACTTTAAATAAGGTGATTAGCTTATAAACCTTACCATTTTGGTGGTTTTATCAGCAAACGAACAGAATTGGCGAAAAATGGGTTGACGATCTCCGTTCTTGGCAGTATTATTCACACCGTTTTCGGCGAGTAGCGCAGCTTGGTAGCGCAACTGGTTTGGGACCAGTGGGTCGGAGGTTCGAATCCTCTCTCGCCGACCAAATTCTAAGACCCACCTCATTGAGGTGGGTTTTTTCGTTTTTATCTCTCTTCTTCTATCTATAATTTCAGACTAACTTGCCTTGCTCTTCATCGCCTATTTCTGTTGATATATAGCCAGTTCCTAGTTGGGCTGATGGGTTATTTATGTTCCCAGATAGCCCATTATTTATGAATATCGTTATTCATTCTTATGTTGTTTCCAGTAAAAACGCTTTTTCATTACAAGGACTCGTTAATGAAAGCCAACTACCTTTTATCAATATACCTTTATTTCTTTTTTTGGGGTTTCATGGCTAATAAAGCTTATAGCCATGCTATAACGCCTGTTACTGCCATTACTCAAACATTGCCTACATGTATCATAATTAACCAAGTTTATTTAATCGATGCTCAGCAGCTAACTGAAATTTCATCAAGGCATATTGATGGATGGCGAAAAAAGCTAGAAGGTAAGTGCATTAGCGAGCAAGGTTTGCTCGACTATGCTGACTATATTAGGGCTGAACTTATTAAAGCCGGCTACCTGACCTCTTATTTATATTACCCAGAGCAAACTTTTTTGCTTGGTATCCTACAAGCAAAAATAATAGTAGGAACCGTTTCTTCGGTGGTTTATCAAAACGAGCTGGCGGAAGACAACTTACTGCCACATATATTTCCTTTTAAGCAAGGGGAGGCGCTTAACCTTTGGCATCTTGAGCAAGGCCTATACAATTTACAGAATACGTCTTTGCTTCCCTTTCAAATTAAATTAATTCCAGATAAAACCAATGAAAACGGCACACAAATATTGGTGATTGGCCAACACCGACGTGAATTTCAAGGTATTCTCTCTTTTGAGTCACACTCAATTGCCGGGCAAGTAAGTAATTCAGTTAGCCATACTTTTATGGTTGCTAATCCTTTGCTACGCAGTGACTTTTTATATTCAGAAGTCAGTCGTCAGCTTAGCGGTTCGGAAGACACTGAAATAACATCCGCAGCATTGTTCTACTCCCTGCCATATCATTATTGGCTTTTTTCTGTGTCTGGTGGATATCAGGAAAATAAATCCGTTCTTACTAGCTATGATGTGGCTTTACCACTACAACAGTACCACTGGTTTCTCTTACTAAATGCAGAATACTTATTAAAGCGAACTGAACATTCGGTTACTTCAATAAGTCTAGGATCTCAAATCCAAAAAAGTGACACTTTTTTATCTGATTTATACTTACAAACACAACAGCGTTTTGCTAATTACATTATTGGTGAATTTTCTCATCAAGCTAGTTTTTCACAAGGTAATACCTCACTAAAATTAAAGTATAAACAAGGAACTGACTGGTTTGGTGCTAATGCACAGCAAATAACGGGATTACGTAAGCCACAAATTTTGAAAATATCACTTTCAGCGTATAGAGAAGTACTTCCTTTTCAATATCAAGGCCAATTTGAGGTACGGCTGAGCCGTGACAAGTTAGATGTAGTACTAGACCAAGAATCATTAGCTGGAGCTGGGGGGATTAGCGGTTTTATTGGTGGATCGCAATATACTGATATGGGGGATAATAGCTTAAGGTTGGAAAATGAACTGTTATGGAATACTCCTTGGCAACAAGTGGCTCTATATACTTCATTGGGGATAGGGGCAACGGCGAATGATAAAGCAACATTTTGGAAGGAAAACGTATTACTAGGTGGAAGGATTGGTGCGAAAGGCCAATTAGGGCGTTTGTCATATCACTTATTTACAGAAACTCCGCTTTGGCAAGGAAACCGACCTTTTGCGCAGAATGTCAGCTCAGGCTTTCATGTCTCATTTTATTATTAATAAAATCAGTAGACTGTGTTGCTTGCTGCGTCATCTAAGTGGTATTTTTTATACAAATTAGCTAATTGTAGTTTTTATCGCCTGTATTAGAGCATTTTCTGTACACCCATGAAATGAGTGAAAGAATGCGACGAGTACTATTTTATTCTTTAAGTTATCAAATGGTTAAAATTATGTTTAGCATCGGCAGTTGAATGTTTTTTATTTGCATAAAAAACAAACTAAATAATTACATACTAAAATAATTTCCACATCGATTCTCTTTAGTGTTTTATTTCGTATCACACCAATAAAAGCACTATATTCGTTCAGTAATTCAGCACTTAATCACAAATATAAAAATAAATAACCTCGATATAAAACCCTATTCATTACTAATTATATGGTTATAACGCCTGCATCTAGTCCTTTATTATGAAATTTTAAGCTAAATTGCAGTGTTAATTGTTTCTAATATGTTACATGAATTGAAGGTGGGTCGTAAATGTGGCTATTGACGAAGCGAGTGACAGTTGATTAATTGCACAATGAATAACAAAAAATACAGATACTACATCTGTCGCTTTTATGACGGATTTAGACATCAAGCAAAACAACATGAACACCATAGGAGCATACAGATGCGCTCTATTAAAAAGACAGGCCTACTGACAGTAGGGCTTACATTGGCAGCATTAGCGGTATCCGCATCAGTACAGGCAAAAACATTAGTTTATTGTTCAGAGGGCTCCCCTGAGGGCTTTAACCCACAGTTGTTCACATCAGGAACGACTTATGATGCAAGTTCTATCCCACTGTATAACCGTTTAGTTGAGTTCAAATTAGGAACAACTGAAATTGAACCTGGTTTGGCTGAAAGCTGGGAAGTGAGCGATGATGGTAAAGAGTACACTTTCCATCTGCGTAAAGGTGTCAAATGGCACTCGAATAAAGAATTTAAACCAAGCCGTGATTTGAACGCAGACGATGTAATCTATACATTTATGCGTCAAAAAGATGCTAACCACCCATATCATAAAGTTTCAGGCGGCAGCTATGAATACTTTATGGGAATGGATATGGATAAAATCATCGATAAAGTAGAGAAAGTTGATGATAATACAGTTAAAATTACATTAACTCGCCCTGAATCTCCATTCTTAGCCGATATGGCAATGGACTTCGCATCAATTCTTTCTGCTGAATATGCAGACCAGATGCTGAAAGCGGGCACGCCAGAAAAAGTAGATTTAAACCCAATTGGAACGGGTCCATTTGTCCTGCAACAGTATCAAAAAGACTCTCGTATTCTTTATAAAGCCAACGACCAATACTGGGGCACAAAACCTAAACTTGACCGCTTAGTTTTCTCTATCACACCAGATGCTTCCGTTCGTTATGCAAAATTGCAAAAAAATGAATGCCAAGTCATGCCATATCCAAACCCAGCTGACTTAGAGCGCATGAAGCAAGATAAAGACATTACACTAATGGAGCAACCAGGGCTGAACGTTGGTTATCTCTCTTATAATGTTGAGAAAAAACCGCTGGATAATCAAAAAGTTCGCCAAGCACTGTCTATGGCGGTGAACAAAGATGCAATTATCGAAGCGGTTTATCAAGGTGCAGGTCAAAAAGCGAAAAACCTTATCCCACCAACAATGTGGGGCTATAACGATGCGGTGAACGATTACGAATATAATCCTGAAAAAGCAAAAGCATTATTAGCAGAAGCGGGCTTCCCGAACGGCTTTGAAATTGACTTATGGGCGATGCCTGTTCAACGACCATATAACCCAAATGCCCGCCGCATGGCGGAAATGATCCAAGCTGACTGGGCAAAAGTTGGCGTTAAATCAAAGGTTGTCAGCTATGAGTGGGGTGAATACCTCAAACGAGCGAAAGATGGCGAGCCACAAACGGTAATGATGGGTTGGACGGGTGACAATGGGGACCCTGATAACTTCTTTGCAACCTTATTTAGCTGTGCAGCAAAAGAACAAGGTTCTAACTACTCAAAATGGTGTAATCAAAGTTTCGAAAACTTGATCCAACCAGCACGTCAAACAGCAGATCACGACAAGCGAGTCGATCTGTACAAACAAGCGCAAGTTGTGATGAATGAGCAGGCTCCAGCCCTCATTATCGCGCACTCCACAGTGTTTGAACCAGTACGTAAAGAAGTCAAAGGCTATGTGGTTGACCCACTAGGCAAGCACCACTTCGAAAACGTCGATATTGAGAAGTAATCGTATCTAATCTGTCTATGCCCTTCGTTGCTGGTTTAGAGCGGAGGGCGTTTTCTTCTCTAGAAGAAGCAGAGAAGTTGAGTTGTTTGTGAGCACCCGGAAAAGCGATTTTCTGAGTAGCCAAACGGACTAAGAGCCGTCAACGGCATTATTAAAGAGATTCAGGATATGTTGCAATTTATCCTCCGACGATTGGGGCTTGTGATCCCCACGTTTATCGGTATTACATTATTGACTTTTGCTTTTGTCCACATGATCCCGGGTGACCCGGTGATGATCATGGCTGGTGAAAGGGGATTATCCCCTGAAAGGCATGCGTATTTAATGGCTGAACTAGGGCTTGATCAGCCACTTTGGAAACAATATCTCCATTATATCAATGGAATATTTCATGGTGATTTAGGGATTTCCCTAAAAAGTCGTATCGGGGTATGGGAAGAGTTTTTACCTCGTTTTTTAGCGACCGTTGAATTGGCAACTTGCGCCATGATTTTTGCGATTTCTGTTGGGATCCCAGTTGGGGTGTTAGCCGCAGTAAAACGTGGGTCTATTTTTGACCACACTGCAATTGGCCTTTCTTTAACGGGTTACTCAATGCCTATCTTCTGGTGGGGGATCATGCTCATCATGTTAGTGTCGGTACAGTTAGATCTCACCCCGGTTGCAGGGCGAGTCAGTGACACCGTTTTTCTTGATGATTCTCAGCCTCTGACCGGTTTTATGTTAATTGATACCCTAATTTGGGGTGAAGATGGCGATTTTATTGATGCCGTAGAGCACTTAATATTGCCTTCCATTGTTTTGGGAACGATCCCATTAGCCGTCATTGTACGTATGACTCGCTCATCAATGCTAGAAGTGCTGGGAGAGGATTATATTCGTACTGCTCGTGCCAAAGGTCTTGGCCGCGCGCGCGTAATTTTAATTCATGCATTACGTAATGCATTATTGCCTGTGGTCACAGTAATTGGTTTGCAGGTTGGGGTGATGTTAGCAGGGGCTATTTTGACAGAAACTATTTTCTCATGGCCCGGATTAGGACGCTGGTTAATCGAAGGGCTACAGCGTCGAGACTACCCTGTTGTACAGGGGGGAGTTCTGCTGGTTGCGACATTGATTATCTTTGTAAACTTAGTGGTCGACGTGCTGTATGGCATTGTAAACCCTCGTATTCGTCATAAAAAATAAGGAGCGCTAAATGTCTCAATCTACTGAGCCAACCGTTGTCAGCGCCCCGCAGCCGATGACACCATTACAAGAATTTTGGCACTATTTTAAACGTAACAAAGGGGCAGTTGTCGGGATGTTCTATATCATCCTGATGGTACTGATTGCGATTTTTGCGGGGGTATTAGCCCCACATGCTCCAGATGAACAATTCCGTGATTTCTTACTTGCTCCACCCGTTTGGGAAGATGGGGGAAGTTGGCAGTTTATTTTAGGGACTGATGATGTTGGGCGCGATTTACTCTCTCGTTTAATGTATGGCGCCCGCCTGTCACTGCTAGTTGGCTGTTTAGTGGTTGTTCTATCGTTAATCATGGGTGTCACCATTGGTGTGATCGCTGGCTATTTTGGTGGTGTCGTTGACGCATTAATTATGCGCGTTGTCGATATCATGCTGGCATTACCAAGTTTATTATTAGCCTTGGTGCTGGTCGCCATTTTTGGTCCTTCTATTGTTAATGCCTCGATTGCTTTAACGTTTGTTGCATTACCTCACTATATTCGATTAACACGAGCAGCGGTTTTAGTAGAAGTAAACCGTGACTATGTGACGGCTTCTCGTGTTGCGGGGGCCGGGGCAGTACGCCAAATGTTTGTGAACATCTTGCCTAACTGCTTGGCTCCATTGATTGTGCAGGCCTCTTTAGGTTTTTCGAATGCCATTTTAGATATGGCTGCTTTGGGTTTCCTTGGAATGGGCGCACAGCCACCGACTCCTGAGTGGGGAACGATGCTGTCTGATGTGCTGCAATTTGCACAAAGCGCATGGTGGGTTGTGACTTTCCCTGGACTGGCAATTTTATTGACGGTGCTTGCGTTTAACCTGATGGGTGATGGGTTACGTGATGCATTTGATCCAAAACTCAAGCAGTGATGAGGTAACCAAATGGCATTGTTAAATGTAGAACAACTTTCGGTACATTTCGGAGACGAAAAAGCACCGTTTCGCGCCGTTGACCGCATCAGTTATAGCGTTGATAAAGGCCAAGTAGTTGGTATCGTTGGTGAATCGGGTTCAGGTAAATCCGTTAGCTCACTCGCGATTATGGGGTTAATTGATTACCCCGGGAAAGTAATGGCTGATTCTTTAAAATTTGATGGGCGTGATTTACTGTCGATCCCTGAAAAAGAACGCAGGCAGATTGTTGGTGCCGATGTGGCGATGATTTTCCAAGATCCTATGACCAGTTTAAACCCTTGTTTTACAGTAGGGTATCAGATCATGGAAGCATTGAAAGTGCATCAAGGAGGGAGCAAAAGTACACGTAAACAGCGAGCTATTGACCTCTTGGATATGGTGGGGATCCCCGACCCACAATCACGTTTAGATGTGTATCCCCACCAGTTGTCCGGTGGGATGAGCCAGCGTGTGATGATAGCAATGGCAATTGCATGTCGTCCTAAGTTATTGATTGCGGATGAACCGACAACAGCGTTAGATGTCACTATTCAAGCGCAAATTATTGAATTGCTGTTGGAATTACAGCAACAAGAAAATATGGCGTTGGTACTTATCACTCATGACCTCGCTTTAGTGGCGGAAGCTGCACATCATATTATTGTGATGTATGCGGGGCAGGTGGTTGAGTCAGCCAAAGCGAACGATATTTTTAAGCATCCTCGTCATCCTTATACACAAGCGCTACTACGTGCTTTGCCTGAATTTGCGACGAATAAATCACGTTTAGCCTCACTCCCGGGTGTAGTGCCCGGAAAATATGATAGGCCTGTGGGTTGTTTATTGAATCCACGTTGTCCGTATGCAACGGAGAAATGCCGTCAAGAAGAGCCAATGTTACAAACCGTTGGTGATCGCCAAGTCAAATGCCATATGCCGCTGGATGATATGGGGAGGCCAACATTATGAGTGACAAACAACATGCTCCATTGCTCAAAGCGGTGGATTTGAAAAAATATTATTCTGTCAAAAGAGGGGTTTTTGCTGCGGAAAAAACCTTGAAAGCATTAGATGGCGTTTCTTTTGAGCTAGAAAGAGGCAAAACATTGGCAGTGGTTGGAGAATCGGGTTGTGGTAAATCGACATTAGGTCGTTTATTAACCATGATTGAGCAACCCTCTGAGGGCGAGTTGTATTACCAAGACCAAAACTTGTTAGTAAAAGATAAGTCTGCGGAGAAACTGCGTCGTCAAAAAATCCAAATTGTGTTTCAAAACCCTTATGGCTCTTTAAACCCTCGTAAAAAGGTGGGGCAAATTTTGGAAGAGCCGTTATTGATTAATACTTCATTGTCGAAAGAGCAGCGCAAAGAAAAAGTATTATCTATGATGGCAAAAGTGGGTTTAAAAACAGAACACTATAGCCGGTATCCTCACATGTTTTCTGGTGGGCAGCGTCAGCGTATCGCGATAGCACGGGGTTTAATGCTTGACCCTGACATCGTAGTTGCTGATGAACCGGTTTCCGCGCTGGATGTTTCTGTTCGTGCTCAAGTATTAAACCTGATGATGGATTTACAGCAAGATCTAGGCTTGTCTTATGTCTTTATTTCACATGATTTATCGGTGGTAGAGCATATTGCTGATGAAGTCATGGTGATGTATTTAGGCCGCTGTGTGGAGAAAGGGACAAAAGAGCAGATTTTTAATAACCCTCTTCACCCTTATACCCAAGCGTTATTATCAGCGACACCAAGGTTGAACCCAGACGCTCGGCGCGAACGTATTAAGTTAACGGGAGAGTTACCAAGCCCTTTAAACCCACCACCGGGATGTGCATTTGCAGCGCGGTGCCGTAGAGCATTTGGCCAATGTACGCAATTCCAGCCAACATTGAAGGAATATGACCAACAGTTGGTTGCGTGTTTTGCGGTTGATGAAGATGAAAAATAGACGATAACGGTAAGTTAATGTGTGAAACGGTAGAAAGGTTAACTTTCTGCCGTTTTTTATTTCATCATGCCTTTAAATGGCGTTAATATGCTGTTTGTCCTAAATACCCAATCTTTCTTTTTAAACTACTCTTTTGCAGATAAAATCAAGTATACTGGCTGATGTTTCCATTTTCTTTAAAAAGCTGCTTGATTAGAAAGGTTGTGGCCAAATGAATACCCGAGTCCAACGCTCACTAACATTAAAAAGTATGGTCGTATTCTTTATGATTACGTTGCTATCACTTGCGCTTTTTTTAGCTATTCAATTCAGTTACTTAGTTGAGCAACGTAAGCAAGATTATTTAGATCAACTCAGTAATGCTGTAGTACAAATTCAAAAACCATTAACAGATTCATTGCTAAGCTCTGACCTCAACGAAGTTAAACGGCTACTGATAAGTTTAAAGACATCAGGCATTATGGGAAATGCGATTATTACTGTTGATGGTACAACGGTTATGAATCTAAGCTTTGCAACGCCTAAGCCGATACCTAATTGGGTGACTCATTTTGTGGGGATCCCTGTCGAAATGACCGTACCACTGTATGCATACGGGAATGTTGTGTTGCAAGCGAAGCCTCAAGGGTATTTGACATTACAAGTTGACCCGAACCGTGTTTATCGGTTTGCACTCAATACCCTTGCTTTGATGACGACAACTTATTTATTGTTGGTGCTCATTATTGCTATTGGAATGACGTGGTGTGTCAGCCGGATGATAATAAGGCCACTGCGTAAAATCGCAATTGAGTTACAGACAAATTCTGAAGTTAATCAAATTGCTGTGTCTGAATATCATCGTGACGATGAGCTAGGTTTGCTGGCAAAAGGGTATAATCGTCAAAGAAAACAGCAAAAATCAGACTAAGCCATGAACATGAACTCAGCTTTATGGTCTAATATCGTTATAGTGGTGACAATGAAAAATGGAATAAAGCCAAACTATATCGTTTAACCCGATAAGTTCGCGTTTTTCGTTAATTTATCTGTCGTTATTCGCGGTTAAATATAAAGATATAAAACACATAGGGGTTTACATGCAGGGCTTGAAAGTTCGGTATATCATTGGTGTTGTATTATTCTCAGTCGCGCATTTAGCTGGCGCTGAGCCTTTACAACCTGATCCAGCATGGCAGCAAGGGAAGCTAGAAAATGGCTTTAGCTGGCAATTATTACAAACACCACAACGTCCAAATGACCGTATCCAGCTCAGGTTAGCAATTAAAACAGGCTCATTAACAGAAAAAGCGAGCGAGAAAGGATACAGTTACCTTATACCTAAAATGGCGTTGTTTCATCAAACTGAAGCATTTCCAACCGCAACATTGCAAGAATTCTGGCGCCAGGCTGCAGACCCTGATATGCCAATTCCACCCGCGGTTGTTTCCTATGACTACACTATTTATAGCTTAAGCTTACCAAATAATCGCCCTGACTTAATTAAGCAAGCCCTAAGCTGGCTAGCGACTTCTGTTGCAGGTGCTGAGTATACAGAAACGACATTGCATAACGGCTTGACGGCACAAAATGTCCCAGTTGCAACACTACCTTTAAATGCCAATGACCCTGTTTGGCGAGCGCGTTTAAAGGGTTCAACGATGATGGGGTATGACCCTGGCCAAAAACCGAATGGTACTGTCGCTCTTGATAGTGTGAACTCGTTTTATCAAAAATGGTACACACCGGATGTGATGACATTGTATGTTGCGGGCCATGTAGATTCTCGAATGTTATCTGATTCAATCTCACAAACGTTCTCTTCATTGGAAGGTAAGCGCTCTGAGCCTGTTTCTGTTGCGGTATTATCAGCAGTAAAACCGCAATCTATTGATATTTTGCAGGAACAACCTGCGCAGGATACGCTTTCATTAATTTGGGACATTGATTGGCTACCCATTAAAGATTCAAACGTTTTACTGCGTTATTGGTCGAGTGACTTAGCGCGTGAGGCAGTTTATCGTTCTCTGCAAAAAGCGTTCAATCAGAAATTTAATCAAGGGGAAGTTGTTCCAGGGCTAGATTGCCGCGTGCAATATCAAAAAGCCAGTTGCACATTAACGGTGACGGCAGCGCCTGAAAAAATGGAAGCGGTGACAGATATCGTCGCGAGTGAGCTTGCATCGATTAACCAAAATGGTATTGCTGCTGAGTTATTTGACGACATGCTCAAAGAAAAACAGGTGCAGTTATCGCAATTATTTGCTGCTTACGCGCGTACGAGTACCGATGTTTTGATTAGTCAACGTCTGATTTCCCAACAAAATGGGGTCGTTGACATCGCCCCTGAACAGTACCAGCGGTTAAGGCAAACTTTCTTGGCTTCACAAAGCCTTGAACAGGTAAATATGGAAGCCCGTCGGTTGTTATCTCAAGAAGCCGCTTTTGTATTAGCGCAGCCAAAAGATAAACAAATGATGGATGCAGAACGAATTCGTCAGAAATTTACCAAGGTGTTATGGCCGCAAATTGCCGCGCCAGCATCAACAGAAGTGGCTCCAGTAACACCTGTTGCAGAAAAGCCAGCCGCACAATAAGTGAGTAAGAATAGAAATATGAAAGATAGCTATTGAATGATTCAGTGGCTATCTTTTAATTTAATGTTATTGGCTTAATAGCGATTCAATCACACAAATTAGCGTTTCTCGTGACTCTTTGTCATCAACAAACCCTGCCGCACAGGTTTTTGCTTCAGGTGCGTAATAGGCGACAGACCCCCAAAAACCCAAATGGGAATACAAGGTGATGCCATTGACAACATTCACCATAATGCCCAATCGATAGTTTTCTGCACCTTCGTGAGACCCCACACTTAGCATCGTCTTTAGTGTATTCGGTGATGAAAAAATATTCCCCTCAAACAGTACTTCTAAAAATATCGCCATTTGTTTCGATGACATAACTAAGCCACCGCCACCATAGGCATCCATGGAGGCGTGAATATGAGTTCCATCCCATTTACCTAAATATTGACGTGCTCTTGGGGCTGAGTCTTGGGATGGTTGTTCTAATGATTCCCAATAGGCACTTTCAAGACCAATAGTGTCGAAATGCAAAAGCTCCCTAACAGCTAGGCCAAGGGATTTGCCCGTAATTCGTTCAATAATATCACCGAGCAAAATATATCCAGTATCTGAATAGATAAAGGATTCAGCAGGCGAAAATGTTGGAAACTGTTTATGCATGTACATTTCGACTTGTTCGGTTCGGCTCCAAACATAATTAGGTTGTTTAAGAACGGCTTTGAGGTAGTCACCATCTGCATGGTCTAGTAGGCCACTGCTGTGTTCTAGTAAATGGCGGATAGTGATAGCGTGAGTGTTATATTGGCGACTGAGTAGTGCATTATACTGCGGGTCAATATATTTAGGTATTGCATCATCAATACTGAGTTTTCCCATTTCAGTAAGGCGTAAAATGGCAGCGGCGGTAAATGTCTTTGTATTACTGGCAATTCGCAGCGGTGTATCAACAGTGAGAGGCATACCTTCAATATCCGCCCCTCTAGCACAGAAGGTATTCACGCTATTTTTGGTTTGATTATGGTAGTAAAGGACGACACCACAAGTTAAATTTTCGAGCTGTTGAATAGGGAGGGTCATAATAATCTCATTGTTAAATGATTAAGATGAAGGTGCATGCCATCTTAATCATATTTATACAATTCAATGTACGCTTTAAATGCGCTTAAAGAAACAAGTTGGCGATCATATGATGGCAAGTGTTTTTTCTTTTTATATAAATTTGGTGCTATGTTTATCTTCAATATAAGAACATAAAATGTACCCGGATATTGAAGTAAAGGAAAGAACATGAACAACTCGAATACATTTCTACAACGGTTAGGTTTGCGTTATCCCATCATACAAGCGCCGATGGCGGGTGTTTCTACTCCAACACTAGCTGCTGCGGTCTCAGAGGCGGGTGGGCTTGGCTCGCTTGGCTTAGGCGCAAATTCAGTGGAACAAGCTCGCCAATTGATTACTCAAACGCAAGCACTGACAAGTAAAGCATTCAATGTCAATTTATTTTGCCATTTACCGGCTAAACGTTATCCCGCTAATGAACAGGGATGGATCCAGTATTTAGCACCTTATTTTGCCCAATTTAATGAGGCTCCCCCTACTTATCTCAATGAAATTTATCAAACTTTTTTAGATAACTCAGAAATGTTATCGATGCTACTCGAAACAAAACCTGCAGTAGTGAGTTTTCATTTTAATATTCCATCCACCGAGGTGATACAACAATTCAAGCAACACGGTATCTATACGATGGCGACGGCTACGAATTTGCACGAAGCACAACAAGTTGAACTGGCTGGAATTGACGCCGTAGTTGCACAAGGTATTGAAGCGGGAGGGCATCGAGGCATGTTTGATTTACAAGCTTTAGATGAAGAACTCACCACTTATGAATTAGTGACATTAATCTCTCAACACATTGATTTACCAGTAATTGCAGCGGGTGGCATGATGGATGGGCAAGCCATCAATATGGCTTTAGAGTTCGGTGCTGCTGCCGCACAATTAGGAACGGCATTTTTGCTTTGTCCTGAATCTGCTGCGAATGCAGGATACCGAGCTAAGATCAAACAGCAAACTGGGGATCACACTCAATTAACTTCTGCAATTTCAGGACGTCCAGCGAGAGGGATTATTAATCAATTTATTCAAGTAGGTAACGGCTACGAGACAAGTAAATTACCTGATTACCCATTAGTTTATGATATTGGTAAGCAACTTAATGCGGCGGCAATGAAGTCCGGTAGCGATGAGTTTGCAGCATACTGGGCGGGGCAGAGTGTCGCGAAAGCTCGCGAGATGCCAGCGTCATTATTGGTTAGAACGTTAGCAGAAGAAATGAAACGTGAGTTTTAAGCGTGGCAGGGCGGGTTAACATCACCGCCCTCAATAAGTTGCTATTCAACCATTTCGTTATCCAATGAACCTTTTGGCTCATCAGTGGCTATCCAAGCCGCGCAAAATAAAGTTAAACGCGCAAAGAAGTAGAAGAAGGCCATTAGCCCAAGGACTGAACCAAATGCGGCTCCAGAAGGCGATGAAGCAAGGTTAGGCAAAATCCAAGTCATAATGGATTTAATAATTTCAAACCCAATGGCCGCCAGCAATGTTCCTTTAAATAGTGATCTGCGGCGATGCTGCATACGCGGTAGGATCCAAAAAATCCATAAAAATAATAGGAAGTTGGCTGTAATGGATATGGTTAAGCCAATCAGTGTCCAAGCAGGTTTAAGCCATTCTATACCGTCTAGCCCAAGCGTACTGACAATCGTCGCCTGTGCAGAGCCAGCAACAGAAGTCAGGGTAATTGTCACAATTAAGGCAATAAGTAGACCAATTAAAGCAAAGAAGTCGCGAATATAGCGGAAAATAATATTTTCCTGTTCATCTTCATTACGTTCCCATACAGAACGTGATTGCGCCAAAATAGCCAAGCGTAAGTTATTAACCCAATTAACGCCTGAGTATACGGCTAAGGCTAGCCCGGTTAATCCAACTGTCGTACGTTGACGTATCGCTGTATCGATTGTTCTTTCTAATGTATTTGCGAGCGTAGGGTCAGTAATATTTGCAGAAATTCCACGAACTAATTTTTCAAGTAATTCAGGATTGCTTGCTAATACAAAACCGGCAGCGGCGAATGAAAACATTAAAACAGGAATTAAAGAGAGAAAGGAAAAATAGGTAATTGCAGCCCCAAACTGGTTTCCCATTCGGTCGTTAAAACGTTGTGCAGTACGAATGATATGAGCAATAAATGGAATCGCACAAATAAAG
The DNA here is from genome assembly GCF_028482225.1 of Providencia sp. PROV130. Lineage (NCBI taxonomy): Bacteria > Pseudomonadati > Pseudomonadota > Gammaproteobacteria > Enterobacterales > Morganellaceae > Providencia > Providencia sp. PROV130. The sequence continues at coordinate 71,920 of NZ_JAMPQC010000018.1, forward strand.
TTCACAACTCGCATTGAGAAGGTCAATGCTTTTTTACTGCCATCAATACTTTTATTCAGTGTCGCTTTCAGTTTATTGGTATCTTTTTGTTCTTCTTCCTGCGTATTCGACATTTAATCCCCTTTTCCCGCAACTAAAATTGTCTGACTTTTCGACCTATTTAATGCCTATAAATGAATGATATGCACAATACTATAGCTTAAATTGGCCAATAAATTCATCCCAATGACTGTGTTATGAGATAAATAGTCATTGGAATGTTTGTTTAAAATTAAAGTAACTAATTAATTAATCAGAGGAAAAGGGGCGATAGGCTAAAGCGCATCTTTATAAACTTTCAGCTCAGCTTGGGCCTCTTTTAATTCAGCTTGTGCTTCTGCTAATTTTCTCTCACGCTTTTCAATTTTGCTACGGTCATTACCCTCTAGTTTTTCTTCTTGCAATTCAGCTTCGCGTTCTTGCACTTTTTCTGTTTTCTCTGCTACCTCTTTTTGGCTATCACGGTATAAAGATTCAGGCGTGCAATAACGATTCACATTATCTAATGCTTCTTCTAAGCCTCTTACTCGATGCTGATTTCCATGTTGCTTAGCGTAATTGATTTGTTCTTCGATGCGTTGTTTTTTTATTTCGCAGCCGTTTTGTGTTTTTGCTGCTATTGCTGATGAGCTAGCAAAAAATAAAACACAAGCGCTGGTGGTGATAAGTAACTTATTCATAATTTACCTCTGTTTATTTTTAAATTTGTGTTTAGGATAGCGTTTTCTTTCATTCTGGTCATGTGAATTTTAGCGTGACTATGGTTATGACATTTATTGCTAAATTTAGCTATAATGAGGCGGAAGAATAAATCCGGTCTATTTTTTATTCAAAAAGGCTATCTTTAAAGAACCTATTTAATAATAGTCATCTTAGTGGCTAATATTGAATTTCCTCAGGAAATAAACGTTACATGTTAAGTTATCGTCACAGCTTTCACGCAGGCAACCATGCCGATGTGCTAAAACACACGGTACAGAGCTTGATCATTGAATCTCTGAAAGAGAAAGAAAAACCGTTTCTGTATATAGATACGCACTCAGGTGCTGGCCGTTATCAATTAACGGGGGAACATGCGGAAAAAACAGGTGAATATCTTGAAGGGATTGCGCGTATTTGGGAGCAACCGGATTTACCTGAGGAATTATTGCCGTACATGAATATTGTGCGCCAACTGAATGATAATGGGCGTTTACGCTATTACCCAGGCTCACCATTATTGGCAAAATATTTATTACGTGAACACGATAAGCTGGTATTAACGGAATTACATTCGAGCGATTATCCGTTATTACGTACGGAGTTTTCACGAGATAACCGCGCGCAGGTTTTCAGGGAAGATGGTTATCAACAACTGAAATCGAAATTACCCCCACAGAGTCGACGTGGCTTTGCGCTAATGGATCCACCTTATGAGATGAAGACGGATTATGAAGCGGTCGTGAAAGGGGGGGTGGAAGGCTATAAACGCTTTGCAACAGGAACATATGCAATTTGGTATCCTGTTGTATTGCGTCAACAAATTAAGCGTATGGTCAATCAATTAGAAGCAACAGGTATTCGAAAAATACTACAAATTGAATTGGCGGTACGTCCTGATAGCGATCAACGTGGAATGACGGCATCCGGTATGATTGTTATCAACCCACCTTGGAAACTTGAGCAGCAAATGAAGAATGTGCTGCCGTGGTTACACAAAACACTCGTTCCTGAAGGTACTGGACATACGTTAGTTGAGTGGATTGTTCCAGAGTAAACTGTATTTTTGATAGGTAATACCGATTAAATTAACAGGTGTTATCTATCGTAAAGCGCTATTTATGCCATGACAATCAATAGCATGATGCGAGAAAATGCATTCATAAATCATTCAATCAATGGGAATAACCAAATTATGAGCAAACATTACGACTATATCGCAATTGGTGGCGGAAGCGGTGGTATTGCGTCGATGAACCGTGCAGCAATGTATGGACAAAAATGTGCCTTAATTGAGGCGAAAGCATTAGGTGGGACTTGTGTTAACGTGGGCTGCGTACCGAAAAAGGTGATGTGGCATGCAGCACAAATCTCGGAAGCTATTCGCAATTATGGTCCTGATTATGGTTTTGATGCGACAATTAATCGTTTTGATTGGAAAACACTTATTGATAGTCGTACTGCTTATATTGACCGTATTCACCAGTCTTATGACCGTGTTTTAGGTAATAATAAAGTTGATGTCATCAATGGTTTTGCACGTTTTATTGACGCCCATACTGTTGAGGTAAATGGTGAAACTTACACCGCAGACCATATTTTGATTGCAACTGGCGGGCGCCCTGTGATCCCTGCTATCCCAGGGGCAGAATATGGAATGACTTCTGACGGTTTCTTTGAACTTGAAGCATTACCAAAACGTGTTGCAGTCGTGGGCGCTGGCTATATTGCCGTTGAGCTCGCGGGTGTATTAAATGGTTTAAGTGCAGAGGCGCATTTATTTGTACGTAAACATGCACCACTGCGCTCATTTGACCCACTGATTGTCGAAACATTAGTGGAAGTCATGAATACGGAAGGCCCTAAACTGCATACTGAATCAATTCCAAAAGAAGTCGTGAAAAATGCAGATGGCTCACTGACGTTAAAACTGGAAAATGGCCAAGAACAAACCGTCGATGCATTAATTTGGGCTATTGGTCGTGAACCAATGACAGATAACCTGAATATTGAAGCCACAGGCGTCGCACTGAATGAAAAAGGTTATATCAAGGTTGATAAATACCAAAATACCAATGTACCGGGTGTCTATGCAGTTGGTGATAACACTGGTGCCGTTGAGTTAACCCCTGTTGCGGTTGCTGCGGGTCGTCGTTTATCTGAACGTTTATTTAATAATAAACCGGATGAACACTTAGATTACAGTAATATCCCAACGGTGGTGTTCTCTCACCCACCAATTGGTACAGTTGGTTTAACTGAGCCAGAAGCGATTGAAAAATATGGTGCTGATAAAGTGAAATGCTATAAGTCATCTTTCACAGCCATGTATACCGCCGTCACTTCGCATCGTCAGCCTTGCCGTATGAAATTGGTCTGTGTGGGTGAAGAAGAAAAAATCGTGGGTATTCACGGTATTGGTTTTGGTATGGATGAAATCTTACAAGGCTTTGCGGTTGCATTAAAAATGGGTGCAACCAAAAAAGACTTTGATAATACGGTGGCCATTCACCCAACAGCGGCAGAAGAATTTGTGACCATGCGTTAAGTATTGGTTATTTAAATTAAAAGCTAAGTTCATTTGAGCTTAGCTTTTTTTTGGCATTATTTTGTCAACAGTTCTGCAATCGCAGGAATGACTGCTAAGCTATCAAGGTATTTTTGCATCGCAGGGGTGGTTTCCATGATTTGGTATTTGACTAAAAACATCACAAATGCACCGACATACACATCGACAGCAGTAAATTGCTCACCACAAATAAACGGTTTAGCATTGTTTAAACCGATTTCTAAACAGGCCATTGTGCGTTCGACAGAACCAAAGCCAGAAGATTTTTGCTGCTCTTCATCTAATTGAATCCCTAAGTTATTGATAGTGAATGCGGATTCAATGGGCCCAGCAGTAAATAGGAACCAGCGATAATAATCTGCACGTTTAGGGTCATTCAATGCAGGCGCTAAGCCTTTTTCAATAAATTTATCGGCTAGATAGAGACAAATTGCCGCCGTTTCCGTCACAATCGCATCACCATCAACAAGTGCGGGAACTTTCGCCATCGGATTAATTGCAAGATATTCAGCCGTATGCATATCTGCACCATAACCTAATTCAATACGCTTGTAAGGAACATTTAAAATTTTTAATAGTAGGTCGACCGTGTTGCCACGTGACATTGAATTAGTAAAAAGAACCAGTTCGCTCATGGTGATTTCCTTATATGAAGTTGAACGCTTACTATAAGGGAGCTGAGTGTCAGAAATTGTCAGGAGAGACGCACAATACTTCTTTTTGCCAGCGTTCTAGCAGGTAGTTTTTTGGATAAGGGAGTTTGTCAGTAAGAGCACAATAAGATTGAATGCGGTCTAAACGAAAGTGGCGGTAGCTTTTCCGTAATTCACACCAAGCAGCCAGTACTTGTGAATCTTTCATATAACCAATCGCAATTGGCCAAATAATTCGTTCACTAGGCTGGTTTTGTCCGTCAAGATAAGTCATTTTGGCTTTGCATTCTTCTCGTAAACTTAAACGTAAGTCTTTAACGATGATGTCGTTAATTTCATAGAAATGTGTGGTAGGTGCAAATAAGGTATTTTGATTTAGGATTTTCTGTGAATGACCTGCTACTACGGCATTAATTTTACTTATTGCCCGTATTGCGGAGTTTTTTAGTTCGGTGTCTGCATTACTTTTTACCCAACGTAAACCTAATGTTAAGGCTTCAAGTTCATTTTCATCGAAAGCTAAAGGCGGTAATAACAGACCCGTTTTTAATTGGTAGCCAATACCGGCTTCCCCGATAATTTCAGCACCCTGGTCACGTAGAGATTCAATATCTCGATAGATAGAACGCACGCTGACTTGCAGTTGTGATGAAAGTGCTTCAGCGGTAATAGGGTAGCGATTCTCTTTGAGTATCTGCAATAAGGTCAGTAAACGTTGAGTACGAGTCATGAGCGTCTTTAGGTTATTTTTAATGAATTTAAACCGCGCTTATTTTCGCCAAAAAATAAACGCAGTATTAGGGAGTTATTGACTTTTTTGCCACCAAGACACAATGTAATCAGCGATTTGCTCCGGGTTATTGATATCTAATTGCGGCACGTGAGTATCAATGATTTCATTACTTGCAACAGCAACCACATAGTTATCTATCAAGCCATTAAGGGGTTTACCCACCTCAGAGCGAAACAACGCGATTTTATCGATCGTTTCATGTTTAAATCCTTCAACGAGGATCAGATCTAATGATGAGGGATCGAAACGGCTGGCTAAATAGCGTAGATCCATTTCATTAGCGTCGGGGGTCTCAGTCATTAATGCCCAGCGTTTTTCACTAGCAACGAGTGTTTGGTCTGCACCTGCCTTACGTAATTCAAAGCTGTCTTTGCCCGGTTTATCCACTTCCATGTCATGGTGAGTGTGCTTAATTAAACCAACGCGAACATTACGTTTGCGAAGTAACGGGATCACTTTTTTTAATAATGTTGTTTTGCCAGTGCCGCTATAAGCGGTAATGCCAAGTAGAGGTAGCGTATTGTGATTCATGGCTATTTTCGTTGCCGCTCCCATAGACGGCTATCTTCCAGAGTATTTAAATTAATAAACGTGTCAGATTCTGACGTAAAAATGATACCTTTTGCGTCGATTTCACGCATAAATAGCATCAGTTTGCGATCGCCTCTTGCAAGGTAATCATCAAGGCGAGTTTTAAGCGAGTTGTGCAGTAAAGCGAATGTTGGATGTTCTCGTTCATTATCTTGTGCGTAACAGGCAAGGTGAGTGCCTTTCTCTCTAAACATTTTTTTAGCTAAATTAAGTGGAAAATCAGGAACGTCACAAGGTACAAATAGCAACCACTCTGTCTTAGCATAGTGTAGTGCAGCTTGCATTCCAGCGAGTGGACCGGAAAAATCGTGATTTAAATCAGAAATAACGGTCAACTGGCTCTCTCGATAACGCGCTTGATTGCGGTTTGCATTGATGATGACTTGGCCCACTTGGGGGCTTAAACGCGCTAAAATATACTGGTAGAGTGGTTTACTGAGTAAAGGGACTAAGCCTTTATCTTGCCCACCCATTCTGCTTCCTCGGCCGCCTGCAAGTATGACCCCGGTTATTGACTGACGAAATGACATGTTCAATATCCTTGAATATCTTCAAGAAAATGTTTCAACATTCCGAGAAAACACTTTCGAGTATAGTAATTACTAAAATTTATTCTATTTTGCTATAAAATCAATGAATATTCCTGCGTATTGCAGTTAAACTTTACGTAGATTGACAACAGTTAGCTTTTTCTCTTGTATGATTATTGGTAACTTGTATCGAATATTCGTGATAAAGGAATAAACATGAAATGCCATCGCTTAAATGAAGTTATTGAACTTCTGCACCCTGTCTGGAAAGATAATTCAGATTTAAACTTGGTTGAATTATTGCAAAAACTGGCTGACGAAGCAGGTTTTAAAGGCAGTTTATCTGAGTTAACAGATGATGTGCTGATTTATCATTTAAAAATGCGTGGCTCGGACAGCAATGAAGCGATCCCAGGTTTAAAAAAAGATTATGAAGATGACTTTAAAACCGCTATTTTGCGTGCCCGTGGCATTATTAAAGATTAAAACGCGATGGATCAAATAGAACATTCGAATTTCCATTTTAGTGGAATTTCCCCTGACTTAATTTTAGACGCCTTAATGGAAGTCGGGGTTTACCCCGAATCTGGGCTGCTTGAATTAAATAGCTACGAAAATCGAGTTTATCAGTTTCAAGACGAAAATCGGCAACGCTATGTGGTTAAATTTTATCGTCCCGAGCGTTGGAATCGTTCACAAATTCAAGAAGAACATGATTTCACTTTAGAGCTTCAAGATGAAGGGTTATCTGTAGCTGCACCTCTTGAATTTGCAGGGCAAACGGTATTGGAATTTGGTGGGTTTATATTTGCAATTTTTCCGAGTGTCGGCGGCAGACAATATGAAACAGATAACTTGTTTCAATTAGAAAGTGTCGGCCACTTATTAGGGCGTATACACCAAATTGGTCAGCGTAAAAATTTTGCATTTCGTCCGACAATAGGTCTCGATGAATATTTGGCACAACCTCGCCAAGTGATAGCATCGAGCCCTTTAATTGCAGAACGTTATAAGTCCCAATTTATAGAGTCATTAGATGCATTGATTGCACAAGTAAAATTGCAGTGGCCTAGCTCAATTTCATCTATTCGTTTACAAGGTGATTGCCACCCAGGCAATATTCTATGGCGTGATGAAGCTTGGCTGGTGGATTTTGATGACGCCCGAAACGGGCCTGCAATCCAAGACCTTTGGATGCTACTTAATGGCTCTCGCCAAGAACAAGTCATTCAATTGGATACGTTGTTAGAAACGTATAATGAGTTTTGTGATTTTGATGTAAAACAGCTGAAGCTTATTGAACCTCTTAGGGCAATGCGTATGGTACATTATCTCGGGTGGATTATCCGTCGTTGGCAAGACCCAGCATTTCCTCGAGCATTTTCTTGGCTACAAGCTGATGATTTTTGGCAAAAACAATCGCTCGAATTTAATCAACAGATTGAACGGTTGCAAGACGCCCCTTTGCAGTTAACCCCTCAGTTTTAACTTTTAAGTTTTTGTTTTTGGAGAATGTAGTCTATGAAAAAAATTATGTTGGCTTTGCTTGGTATTGCCATGTCTTTTAGTGCTGCAGCGGCAAACTACACGGAAGGTAAAGAGTATACTGATGTTAAAGCTGTACCGAATTTGCCACAAGTTCTGGAGTTCTTCTCATTTTATTGCCCACACTGCTATCAATTTGAGAGCGTGTATAAAGTGCCTCAAACCGTAGAAAAAAACTTGCCAGAAGGCGTGAAAATGGAACGTTATCACGTTGATTTTCTCGGTCCTTTAGGTGCTGATTTAACCCAAGCTTGGGCTGTTGCGATTGTCCTGAAAGCAGAAGACAAAGTGACGCCTATTTTGTTTGAAGGTATCCAAAAAACGCAAACTATCAACAGCAAAGCAGATATTCGTAATGCCTTTATCAAAGCCGGTATTTCTGGTGAAGAGTATGATGCAGCTTTAAATAGCTTCGTTGTAAAATCTATCGTTGCGAAACAGCAAAATGCAGCGCAAGACTTAAAACTGCGCGGTGTTCCTGCATTATTTGTTGATGGTAAATACCAAGTTCGTAATAACGGTATCTCAGTTGATAATGCCGCTGATTATGGCAAAGAGTTCTCTAACGTTGTGAACTTCTTAGTCAGTAAAAAATAATCGCAAATAGACGGTGGTAAATTTGCCATCGTCTTTTTTCTCCTATCAATATCCACAATTCTAAGACATTCTCTAAGCTGTATTAAATTCACTCAATCTTGTGCTAACCCTTTGATTTTACTTTCCTGTCTTTACTCTCGGTTATCGTATTACTTATTGAATTTACGGAATAACATAATTTTACACACAAGGTTATCCACAGGATGTTAATCAGGTATTTAGTACATTGGTGTGATTAATTTAATTGTAAATAATAATTTTAACTAATCGTAATAAATAATGTATTTGAAATCGTGAATGATTTGATGTGCTTTTAACAACGCGATTAAGCGGAATATAAAACTTGGGATGTATCTGAGGCGACATTATGGCATCCTATTAGTATCCGTTCCTGACTAAAAGATGATGACAGATTATGGCTCAGATTGCAGAAAACCCCCTTATTTTGGTTGATGGTTCCTCTTACCTATACCGTGCTTACCATGCATTCCCTCCACTGACCAATAGTGCTGGTGAGCCTACAGGGGCAATGTATGGCGTGCTTAATATGCTACGCAGTTTAATTATGCAGTATAAACCTAGCCATGTAGCGGTTGTCTTTGATGCGAAGGGAAAAACATTTCGTGATGAATTGTTCGAAAGCTATAAGTCTCATCGCCCACCGATGCCTGATGACTTGCGCGCTCAAATCGCCCCATTGCATGAAATGGTGGAAGCGATGGGGTTGCCTTTGCTTGTTGTTTCAGGGGTAGAAGCCGATGACGTCATCGGAACATTAGCCTGTGAAGCAAGCCGAAAAGGTATGCCAGTGTTAATCAGTACGGGCGATAAAGATATGGCGCAGTTAGTTGAGCCTAATATTACGCTCATCAATACCATGAATAACACTATTTTAGGGCCTGATGAAGTCAAAGAAAAATACGGTGTGCCCCCTGAACTTATTATCGACTTTTTAGCCTTAATGGGGGATTCGTCAGATAACATTCCTGGCGTGCCTGGTGTGGGCGAAAAAACAGCGCTAGCCTTACTGCAAGGTATTGGTAGCTTAGAAGCAATTTATAATGACCTTGAAGCTATCGCTCCATTAGGTTTTAGAGGCTCTAAAACTTTAGCCCCTAAAATGGCTGAAAACCGTGATGTTGCTTTTTTATCATATCAATTAGCGACGATTAAAACGGATGTTGAGCTGGAAAAAACCTGTGAAGAGTTACAAATTGCTCAGCCAGATGTGGATAAGCTACATCAATTATTCAGCCGTTATGAATTTAAACGTTGGTTAACGGATGTTGAAAATGGGACTTGGATGGAGGGGAAAGGCACAAGTACAAAAGTGAACTCAACGCCAGCAACGTCAGCTGCCAAGCCATCAACCCCAACAACGCCAACATTGAGTGCTGAAAATTACCAAACGATTTTAGAAAAAGCAGATTTAGAGCGCTGGGTTGAGAAACTGAGCAAGGCATCATTATTTGCTTTTGATACTGAAACCGATAGCTTAGATACCCAAGAAGCCCGTTTAGTGGGCATGTCATTTGCAATTGAGCCAGGACATGCTGCTTATTTGCCATTAGGCCACGATTACCTTGATGCGCCAGTACAACTCCCTCTAGAAGAAGTTTTGGACGTTATGAAACCTTTACTTGAGAGTGAAAAAATTCTCAAAGTTGGCCAGAACTTGAAATATGATGCAGAAGTTCTTGAAAACTACGGTATTGAATTAAAAGGTATCGGTTATGACACCATGCTGGAATCGTATGTGTTAAATAGTGTTGCGGGGATGGGGCGCCATGATATGGACAGTTTGGCCGATCGCCATTTAAACCACAAAACTGTGAGCTTTGAAGAAATCGCGGGTAAGGGCAAAAAACAGCTGACATTTAATCAAATTGCCTTAGAAGAAGCGGCTAATTATGCAGCGGAAGATGCAGATGTCACGTTATTACTGCACCAAGCGTTATACCCACAATTAGAAGCGGAGCCAAAGCTTAATCATATTTTCCAAAATATTGAAATGCCACTTGTGCCAGTGTTAGTCCGCATGGAGCGAAAAGGTGTTTTAATTGACGCAAATGTGCTTGCTGCGCAGTCAAAAGTGATTACTGCCCGTTTAGCTGAGCTGGAAAAAGAGGCTTTCGAACTTGCGGGGGAAGAATTTAACCTCGCTTCACCAAAACAATTGCAAACGATTTTATTCGAAAAATTACAATTGCCAGTGATAAAGAAAACGCCAAGTGGGGCAGCGTCGACGAATGAAGAAGTGCTTGAAGAATTGGCGCTGAATCATGCATTGCCAAAATTGTTGCTTGAGCACCGTAGTTTAGCCAAATTAAAATCCACGTATACGGATAAACTGCCTCTGATGATTAACCCGCGTACTCAGCGTGTTCATACTTCTTACCACCAAGCTGTCACAGCTACAGGGCGTTTGTCTTCTCGGGATCCTAACTTACAAAATATCCCTGTTAGAACTGAAGAGGGGCGCCGGATCCGCCAAGCCTTTATTGCTCGTGAAGGCTACAAAGTGATGGCGGCGGACTACTCGCAAATTGAATTACGTATTATGGCGCATTTATCTCAAGATAAAGGCCTATTAACTGCGTTTGCGGAAGGGAAAGATATCCATAAAGCAACGGCCGCTGAAGTCTTTGGTGTACCACTGGAACAAGTCACCAGTGACCAACGCCGTAGTGCTAAGGCAATTAACTTCGGGCTTATCTATGGCATGAGTGCGTTTGGCTTAGCACGTCAATTAGGGATCCCTCGTGGTGAAGCTCAGCGCTATATGGATCTCTACTTTGAACGCTACCCTGGTGTATTGCGTTATATGGAAAACACACGCTTACAAGCGTCTGAACAAGGTTATGTAGAGACCCTCGAAGGTCGCCGTTTATATCTGGCAGATATTAAATCCAGTAATGGGATGCGCCGTAAAGCCGCAGAACGTGAAGCGATCAACGCACCAATGCAAGGAACTGCAGCGGATATCATTAAAAAAGCCATGATTGCTGTTGATAATTGGCTGCAAACCGAAAAACCACATGCAGATATGCTAATGCAAGTTCACGATGAATTGGTTTTTGAGGTCAAAGAGTCTGAGTTAGAGCGTGTCCAAGCTCAGGTTCAGTTGTTAATGGAACAAAGCATGAAGCTGGATGTACCATTAAAAGTGGATGTGGGGATAGGCGATAACTGGGATGAAGCCCATTAATTTTTAATAATATTGAATCTACAAAACCTCCAATACGTTATTGGGGGTTTTTTTATGTTTAAGCGAATACATAAAAGATAATTATGCATTTGAAATTATTAACTAGAAATTTAATATAACTCTGTAATAAATCAATTATTTCATGATGAAACTTGAGGATATGATTAACATTTTTATGCGACATATATCTCATAAATATGTAATTAAAATCCGTTTTTTGTCGAATTTCATTCGTATTATTATGCTGAATCGTAGACAGCTTTGAAAAAAAATTACAAAAAGGCTTTTTTTCGAGCGAAAAATAAAGTACATTAATAGGCGTAGGGTACAGAGGTAAGATGTTCTATCTTTCAGACCTTTTACTTCACGTAATCGGATTTAGCTGAATATTAGCTGCTCCAGTCAAGTATTTGACTGGAGCATTTTTTTATCTAAAATTCAGTAAATTAGAAGATATGAGGGCGTAATGAGCCATTTCTGGCTCACCACTAAAGAAATCAAGCCGGTGTGTTATACCAACTATCTAGCTTAATGCGGAGTTTATCGACACCAATTTTTTTCAGTGCTGAAAAGTATTCGACTTCAATATCCCCTTCAAGCGGAGCAAGTGCTTGACGCACTTCCATTAACTGTTTCTTTCTTGCTCCAGAGGCCAGTTTGTCTGCTTTAGTGAGTAAAACCAGAACTGGCACATTCATTGCAACAGACCACTCAATCATTTGCATATCGAGGTCTTTTAATGGATGACGGATATCCATTAATACAACAAGCCCCTTAATGCATTCTCTTTTTTGGAGATATTCCCCGAGAGCTTGTTGCCACTTACGTTTCATTTCTTCAGGAACTTCGGCATAACCATAACCTGGAAGGTCAACAAGGCGAACGCCTTCCTCAACTTCAAATAGGTTGATTAGCTGAGTTCTTCCTGGTGTCTTGCTGGTACGTGCTAAGCTTTTTTGCTGTGTTAATGCGTTTAACGCACTGGATTTCCCCGCATTAGAGCGGCCAGCAAAAGCCACCTCAATTCCAGTATCTTTAGGTAGATGACGGATATCGGGTGCACTGATGACAAACTTTGCCATCTGGTAGTTATGATTTTTAATTGCCATTTGTCGTTCTCCCTGAGTTAGCCTCAAAAGGCTCGAGGATTATAGCTTTGCTTAGCGCTTCCCGACAACTCGAAATATCCTCTTAACCGCTTTTCCTTGGTGTCAGGTATTATTTTGTGTGTGTTGTAGCCTGCGAAATTGTAATAATAGAAAAATAACCATTATTAATGACGTTTTTTACTGAAATTAGTCTAGAATTTAGCGCATTCGGTGTGTTTTTATTTTTTGGCGTAAATATAGGTAAATCTTCAGCATTCTTGTTGGCTTCACTCTAGAATTGCTTGATTGCAGTTGTAATGAGCTATAACGAAAGGGACCTTACATGTTAAAACGAATTTTTGTGCCACTTTTGGCCATCTGCGCAATGAGCGCATCTTCTCTTGCATTATCTGCGGGTGAAACTTATGTTAAATTAGTCACGTCGGCGGGTGATATCGAATTAGAACTGAATAGCAAAAAAGCCCCTGTTACGACAGAAAACTTCGTTCAGTATGTTAATGAAGGTTATTACAACGGAACCACTTTCCACCGTGTTATCCCTGGTTTTATGATTCAAGGCGGTGGCTTTAATAAAGATTTACAGCAAAAACAAACTCGCGCTCCAATCAAAAATGAAGCGGATAACGGTTTACGTAATTTACGCGGTACTATTTCTATGGCGCGTACTGCAAATAAAGACAGCGCAACGAGCCAATTCTTTATTAATGTGGCTGATAACGCTTTCTTAGACCACGGCCAACGTGACTTCGGTTACGCTGTATTTGGTAAGGTGGTGAAGGGGATGGATGTTGCAGATAAAATCTCTAAAGTAAAAACGGAAAACGTAGGGCCATATCAAAATGTCCCAGTTGAACCGGTTACAATTATTTCTGCTGAAGTGATTAAAAAGCCGTAGTGATTAAAAACGACAGTCATTAAAAGCTGTCGTGTCGAATACTGTGGGTAGGTTGTTTTAACGTGCCCACTTTTCTTAAAAAACGCGTTTCCTTCCTCTTTGAGTTTTTCTTCATTAACTGTGTTAGTTAAAATGTGTCAGCGCTTGCTACTTTTTAACAGTCTTTTATTTCATTGTATTTAAAGTAATTCTTAACCAAAATACAGCTTTGTTATAGGGATGTAAATATAATTCCATGATTTTTATATGGAAATTTTCTCTGAGAAAAAACAATCATTGACTTAAATAGGCTATTTTCCTGCTTTGGCTGTGCTATGATAGCCGCCCTTATTATTTTTATGGTGTTTTAATCATCGTTCTGATTGCCAACACGATAAAAATATGCATAAGAAAATAATATATAATGATAAAAATCAGTCGGATAGGCTAATATGCTTCTACTTATTGATAATTACGATTCATTTACTTACAACTTATACCAATACTTTTGTGAGTTAGGGGCTGAAGTTGTAGTAAAACGTAATGATGAAATTACCATCGAAGAAATTGAACAGCTTTCGCCTACACACCTTGTGATTTCACCTGGGCCATGTACACCGGATGAGGCTGGCATCTCCCTTGAGGCGATAAAATACTTTGCAGGTAAACTTCCCATTTTAGGCATTTGCTTAGGGCATCAAGCGATTGGGCAAGCATTTGGTGCATCGGTCGTTAAAGCGCGAGAAGTCATGCACGGTAAAACTTCTGCCATTCACCATAACCATCAAGGTGTATTCAAGGGCTTAAACCGCCCTTTGACGGTGACACGCTACCATTCTCTGGTGATTGCTGCAGAGACTCTTCCTGTTTCTTTTGATGTATCCGCATGGTCACTGAATAATGGTGATGTTGATGAAATCATGGGAATACGGCACAAAACCTTGCCTATAGAAGGTGTTCAGTTCCATCCTGAAAGTATTCTGAGTGAACAAGGCCATGAATTACTAAATAATTTTCTAAAATATTAATTTAGCAATCGTATTCAGAAAAAATTAATTATGCATATTATGCCCTTTGCTATTGCTCTTTTTTGATTTTTTATTCATATTTAATGCTTATATTTTCATAATTGCATTAAATAAGAGCAGGTGAGGGGTATGTCTGAGCAACCAGTAGTAAATCGGCAAACTTTTGATCAAGTTATGTTACCTATTTTTTCGCCAGCGGAATTTATTCCAGTTAAAGGCGAAGGTAGCCGCGTTTGGGATCAGCAAGGTAAAGAATATATTGATTTTGCTGGTGGGATCGCTGTTCTTGCTTTGGGGCATTGCCACCCTAGTTTGGTGGCTGCTGTGCGTGACCAAAGCGAAAAACTATGGCATGTCAGTAATATTTTCACCAACGAGCAGGCGTTAAAGTTAGCACAAAAGCTCACGAATGCGACATTTGCTGACCGCGCGTTTTTTGTGAATTCCGGCTCAGAAGCTAACGAAGCTGCGTTTAAATTAGCGCGTCGCTACGCTATCACTAAATATAACCCCTATAAAACGAAGATTATCGCTTTCAAACAAGCTTTCCACGGACGCACATTATTTACCGTTTCGGTTGGTGGGCAAGCGAAATACGCAGATGGTTTTGGGCCAAAACCGGCCGATATTATCCATGTGCCATTTAATGACCTTGATGCGGTCAAAGCGGTCATTGATGAAAATACCTGCGCAGTAGTTCTTGAACCAGTACAAGGTGAAGGTGGCGTAACCGCAGCAACAGCGGAATTTCTGCAAGGAGTTCGTAAGCTGTGTGATGATAATAACGCATTACTCATCTTTGACGAAGTGCAAAGCGGTATGGGGCGTACTGGTAAATTATTTTCTTATATGCACTATAATGTCACCCCCGATATTTTAACCACGGCAAAAGCATTGGGTGGCGGTTTCCCTATTAGTGCAATGATCACCACTGAAGAAGTGGCAAAAACCATGGAAGTGGGTTCGCACGGTACCACCTATGGTGGCAACCCCCTAGCGTGTGCAGTAGGTAATGCGGCGTTTGATATTATTAATACTGAGGAAGTATTAAATGGTGTCGAAAAGCGTCGTGAATTATTTGTCGCTCATTTAAATAAACTGAATGAAAAATACCACATTTTCTCTGAGGTCAGAGGAATGGGGTTATTAATTGGCGCTGAATTAGACGGCAAACTATTGAACCGTTCGAAAGATATCCTGCAAGCGAGTGCAGTTGAAGGATTAATGATGCTCAATGCTGGCACTAATGTATTGCGTTTCACTCCGTCATTGATTATTTCCGAAGAGGAAATTAATAGCGGCTTGGCGAAATTAGAAACGGCGATCGGGAAATTGCTGAGTTAACCATGAGATAAGATTGCAGAAAATATTTTCTGCAATCTATCTTTTAATGTTATTTAATTGTTTTTGTTGAATTTAATTGTAAAATAATATTTTTTTGAAGCTGCATTTCTTTCTCCATCTTGCTACTAAGTTGCTTTAATTCATTAGACGTTTTTTCTATTCCTTTTTCCATTTTACTCAATTTCATTGGGGTCATTGAGGTTGCTTTATGATTGGGGGAAGTTTTATCAATAGGCAGATGTTGTCTTAGTTTAGATGATCGCGTTTGTTTAATTGCTAAGGAGCTAGCATTAGTTACTTTTAGGTATTCAGGTAAATTAACGATTGCTTTCTCTCCTTTGTGGAGTCGATTGGTAGAATCACTGTGTCCATAGGTAATTTTGTCGGCCTTTCTAATTTTTCCTGGTTCTGGAGTTTGATAAAGCGTTTTTTTTAAGCTTGTATTTAGTAAATAGCTGTCCATTATTGTAGTAGGTATTTCTGTTTTATTCGTCGTTGATGGTCTATTAGTTTTAATTGACTGAGGAATATGGCTTTTTTGCTTTTCTTTATAATTACTTATATCATCAGAATGATAGCCAGATGAGCTAGAAGATAAACTTTCATTGCTTTTTCTATGTTCTTTTTTTGAAAAATAAAGCACACCATTAAATGGATCTTCTTTATTAGTAACTACATTAGGTATTTTAATTTCATCATTAATATAAAGTAAGGCATCATCTATGTCTGAATTTATTTTTTTAAATAGATTGTTTTCTTTAACGTCATTTATCTTGTTGCAATGAGTGATGAGTTTATTTATTTGATTTTCTCTGTTGGTGATTTGTTCGTTATATTTTATATTTTCTCTACGGTTGAGTAATTTTTTTCTTTGCGTAGAGCTGCTTGATTTCATTAGATATTCTTCATCTGTTTGAGTTGAAAAATCTGTTTTTTTTATTGTGTCTTTTGGGGGTTCTTTCTTCAAGTAAGTTGAGTTATTGGCGTAATAATTAAAAAATTTCTTAGTTTCGGTGTTTCTAACATCGTCAAGTTTTATGATCAATAATCTAATCTGGGTTACCTGTTTTTCTAAAATATTGGTAAACTCATTATTTTGCATTTCTATTGAATCAATTTTTAGTGCATTATTCAGCATGGAACTTAGATATTCATTATCTTTTAAGCTGAAAAAAATATTCTTACTAAATGATACTTTATTTATTTCATTTTTTAAGGATTTTATTTCATTTTGAAATGATTTGATATTATCATGTAATATTTTGTTCTCTATTTTGAGCACGGCCTTACTCGTTGTCTTAATATTGTCTAGCATAATAAATGTTCCTAAATAATAGTATGGTTAGAAACTATATTAGGGCAGTGTCAGGTATGAAAATATAAAGAAACGACACTCATTAAAAAATGATATATAAAAAATCGTATTTTTGCGAAATAGCGTTATACCCATGATATAGCGCTATTAGAAGGTGTGCGCCCCACCAATGGAGTGAGGCGAAAGGTTAATTAACGAGTGCCGTAGACAACGATAGTTTTACCATGTGCAGAGATCAGGTTTTGGTCTTCTAACATTTTTAGAATACGGCCGACAGTTTCACGTGAACAACCCACGATTTGGCCAATTTCCTGACGAGTAATTTTGATTTGCATACCGTCTGGGTGTGTCATTGCATCAGGTTGTTTAGCTAAGTTTAATAGCGTTTGAGCAATACGCCCTGTCACGTCCAAGAATGCGAGGTTACCGACTTTCTCAGATGTTGTTTGTAAGCGACTAGCCATTTGCGCAGAAAGGCGCATTAAAATATCAGGGTTTACCTGAATCAATTGACGGAATTTTTTGTAAGAAATTTCAGCAACTTCGCAGGCTATTTTGGCTCTAACCCACGCAGTACGTTCTTGCCCTTCTTCAAATAACCCAAGCTCACCAATGAAATCCCCCTGATTCAGGTAAGAGAGGATCATTTCTTTGCCTTCTTCATCTTTAATTAAAACAGCCACCGAGCCTTTAACGATATAGTAAAGGGTTTCTGCTTTCTCACCCTGATGGATAAGAGTGCTCTTGGATGGATATTTATGAATATGGCAGTGTGACAAAAACCATTCAAGAGTAGGGTCTGTTTGTGGCTTGCCGAGAACCATTAGCGTTATCCTCTGTATGTTATTGCAGCCATTCAGAAAAACGTATTAGAAAGGCTGGCTTTAAAGTCACTAGCTTAGCATATTAATTTGCCTTATATACCTTTAAATAATCCAACAGCTGATTGCTTCAGCGTTTTTGATTGCTTTGGGTAACGCAAATTGATATCAACACTATAATATGATCAATTAAACCGTTGAGTTTTGATCTTAATCCTATCAACTAAGTATTGTTTGTAGCATATCCAATAAATAAAGTCTTCCCTGTATCGCTTCAGCCAAATAAAGTTGATATAACATTCATTACATCTATGGAACAATGTAGCCTTTAAACCGATTTCATTTCAAGGGGAAACATAATGGAAGCAAGAGTTAAGTGGGTTGAAGGACTTTCTTTTCTGGGGGAGTCTGCGTCTGGGCACCAAGTGATGATGGACGGTAATGCGGGTGATAAAGCCCCAAGCCCAATGGAAATGGTGTTAATGGCAGCGGGCGGTTGCAGCGCGATTGATGTTGTTTCGATTCTACAAAAGGGCCGCTATGATATTACGGATTGTGAGGTGAAATTAACCTCACAGCGTCGCGAAGAAGCCCCTCGTTATTTTGTGAAAATCCATTTACATTTTATTGTAACAGGGAATGAATTAACGGAAAAAGCGGTCGAACGAGCCGTTCAACTTTCTGCTGAAAAATATTGTTCAGTCGCATTGATGTTAGAGAAAACCGTTGAAGTCACACACAGCTTTGAAATAAAAAACTAAAAATAAATTTAATTTTTATTGGTATATTTGAATTAAAAGATGCTTACCTTAATTAATGATAAGCATCTTATTTATTAATCAAAAAATAATTTAATTGTTGTTCTTTTGATTAATTAGTTTTTCGACTATTGGCGCCATAATTAATTCCATGGCTAAACCGAGTTTCCCGCCGGGGACGACAATTGTATTCATTGCAGAAATAAAAGAGCCAGATATCATTGATAGCAAATAGGGGAAATCAATTTGTTCTAGCCCGCGAAAGCGGATCACAATAAAGCTTTCATCTTGTGATGGAATAGCTTTAGCCGAAAATGGGTTAGAGGTGTCTACCGTTGGAACGCGTTGAAAATTGATGTGAGTGCGAGAAAATTGTGGTGTGATGTAATTAATATAGTCCCCCATAGAACGCACAACAGAGTCCATAACGGCTTCACGGGAGTGCCCCCGTTCTGTCGTATCACGGATTAATTTTTGAATCCATTCGAGGTTGACGATAGGGACAACGCCTACAAGTAAATCAACATGTTGTGCGACATTATGTTCCGGTGTGACAACACCACCATGTAACCCCTCATAAAACAAAATATCCGTTTTGTCTGGCAGCGGTTCCCAAGGGGTAAATGTCCCAGGTTGCAAGCCATAAGGTACCGCTTCATCGTAAGTATGTAGATATTTACGGGATTGCCCGCAACCCGTTTTTGCGTAGTCAACTAAGGTTTGTTCAAGCAAAGCAAAATCATTCGCTTCGGGGCCAAAGTAACTGATGTGCCGGCCTTGTTCTCTGGCTTTACGGATAGCCATATCCATTTCAGGGCGTGTATAGCGGTGAAAACTATCCCCTTCTAATGTTGCAGGCTGGATATTTAATTGGTGAAAAACTTTACGAAACGCTTGGCTAGTTGACGTTGTGCCAGCACCACTCGAACCGGTGATAGCAATGATTGGGTGCTTTTTGGACATCGTGGACTCCCTGTGTTGCGCTTGTAAGCACTATTTTAATCAATAGTGCATGAAGCGGATTAACGGGTGTTAGGGTTGTAAGCCTTATTTGATGTTTTTACGACATGATTATGTTGGAAAACACACAACTTAATTTATGGCAGAAGATGACGTAAAAATGAACCATGGAATAAAAGCATCATACAGAAAAACTTCCCTTAGGCATGAAATTAACCGATTCATGCAATTCGGACCAGACTAGCACAATTTCGCCAGAAACTAACTGCCGTTTCACATCGTTAACCTTATCTTGTAGGCTTTTTTCATGGGAGCCGTAGTCGGTTCCCTCACGCAATACGTAGCTCTCAATCAGGTTTTCCAATGTTTCAGGTTCAAGCTCTTGCCAAGGAATAATCACATTATTTCCTTATCTAAATAAGGAGTTAGCCATTGAGGAATGCGGGTTTCTAACCACATTTGCGGTTTTCTCAATGTACCGCTCACAAAGCCGACATGCCCGCCATGTTCTGTCATTTGGTATTCCACATTGTGGGGTAAAAATGATAAATCAGGAACAACTTCAGGCGCCATAAATGGGTCATCTTTGGCGTGAATAATTAACGTTGGTTTAGTGATATAAGCTAACTTGGGCAGTGCACTGCATTTTTGATAATAATCTGTCGCATCATCAAATCCATGAATACGAGCAGTAATCACATCATCAAACTCACGGATCCGCTTAAGCTGCTTCAATTGTAAGAGGTTTAAGGGTAATGAGCCTGGATAACGGACTAATTTTCGGGTGGCATTGCGTTTCAAGCCATTTAGTAAGTAACGTTGATAAAACTGAGAAATGCCCTTTTCCATGCGTAAAGAGCAGGCTTCTAACATCAAAGGGGCAGAAACTACAACCCCCGCATCGACATCGGCATTTTGGCCGCTTTCAGCTAAATAACAGGCTAACATATTGCCACCAAGAGAATAACCAACTGCAGCGGTTGGCGCATCACCATAGGTTTGTTTTAACCAGCGGAGAAAATAGCGAGCGTCATTTGTTTCACCTGAATGATAAATTCGTTGCTGGCGATTGGGTTCTCCGCTACAACCGCGAAAATGCATAATCACACCCAACCAACCGTGTTTTTGGGCGGTTTCTAGCATCCCGTGAGCATAAGGGCTTTTAAAATTGCCTTCTAGTCCATGGAAGATCACTAATCGTGGCTTATGCGCTGCTAGCTCGGGTTTTTCACTCCAAGCGAGATCGATAAAATCGCCATCAGGCAATTCAAGGCGCTGCCATATAGGTTTGATTTTCGGTGTTCTACGGAAAATCCTTGGCAGTAATGTTTGGAGGTGTGGATTTTTAGCCCAACTCATTGGACGAAAGTTTTCTGACATAGCCTTATTTTTATTTAATGGAGACTCTTGTGAGTCACATAACATACTGTTATTTTTTTGTGATGCAAGTAAACAAATTTGAGTTTGAGGCTAAATTATAAATGACACTGGGGCTGATTTTTTCTCTTTTTACGTTTTTATTCATTGCAGCAGTCACACCCGGCCCTAACAATATGTTGCTAACGTCAAGCGCAGCAAACTACGGTTTTCGCCATACGATTACATTATGCCTTGGTATTATGTTAGGCATGCAATCCATACTTTATCTTTCTGCATTCGGTATTGCTGCACTTTTATTGCTCTATCCTGCGATTCATATCGCCTTAAAAGTCGCCGGAAGTATCTACCTGTTATGGCTAGCATGGAAAACAGCGACGGCAAATTATGCACCACTGAAGACGAATAGCGAAGTTGCGAAAAGCGTTACTTGGTATCAAGGTGGCTTATTACAGTTTTTAAACCCGAAAGCATGGATGATGGGTTTAGGGGCGGTGGGGGGATTTAGCTTACCCGGTGAGTTATTTACCCAATCTATTTTAATGATGAGTATCGCATTTGTGGTGGTTAACTTAGTGGCGGGTTTAATCTGGATGGGGTTTGGTTCATTAATCAGCCTATTTTTGCGTAGCCGCCGTGCTTGGTTTATTTTTAACTGGGTAATGGGGATTTTAACGGCTTTGTGCGTTCCCCTGATTTGGTTGGAATGATTTTCTGATAAAAGTGCAGTTTATAGACTCATCAAAAAGCAGCCCATGGGCTGCTTTTTTGTTTAATCGAGTTATTAGTCTAAATCGACGTTCTTAGTTCCGAAAAAATAAGTAAAAATAAAGCCGAATAAGTAGGATGTAAATAACCCGCCCACATAAACTAACATTCCAGGGAACACTCCATCAGCTGACGTCATCATTGGGATAGCGACTAAGCCAGAAGGGCCAAAAACGGTATTTAAACCAACAGGTAACCCCATCCAAGCCACTAATCCAACAAAGAAACCGCCTGCAGCACCGCCTAAACATGCGGTAACAAATGGCTTCATCCGCGGAAGGGTAACACCGTAAATAAGTGGCTCACCGACACCTAAGAAACCGGGAATGATAGCCCCACGAATCTGATTGCGTAACACTGAATCTTTTGCGGCTTTAACATACAACGCCATTGCTGCACCAACTTGGCCACCACCTGCCATCGCTAGGATAGGGAAGAGTGAGTTAAAACCTTGAGTTTCAACGAGTGCCATATATACCGGAACAAAACCTTGGTGTACGCCAAACATGACTGCAATTAAGAATAGCCCAGCAAGTATGGCGGTTCCGAATGGGTTGCTGCTTAAATGAACAAACAGCCATGACATTCCAGAGAATAACCAGCTACCAATAGGCATGATAAAGATAAACACAGCAGCACCAACAATTAATAAGGTAATTGTTGAGGTTAAAATCATATCAAGGTTAGCTGGAATAATTTTACGTACCTGTTTTTCAACCCATGCGCCAAAAATACACGCAATCAATACCCCAATAATGTTACCTCTTGGGTCGATAGCCAACCCGAAGAAGCTATTCATGTCAGAATAGAACCCTTTGGCTATTTCAGGGTTATACCCAAGAACAAATAGTGAAGCAATGATGGCACCATTTACCGCGCTACCGCCAAAGGCTTTTTGAGTATTATAACCAATGAGAATGCTTAGAAAGCTAAACAGCCCTTTGCTAAATACTGACATATATAAAATAGTATGTACGAGTAGGGTCTGCTCTTCAGGCTTTGTTGGAAGCCCTGCTGGGAAATAGGTTTGTTTAGCTAGAGTTGCAAAGCCTAATAGTAGGCCGGCAGCAATAAAGCCCGGAATTAACGGTGTAAATATCGTGGCAAATTTGGATAAAAATCGGTGAACGGCACTGGTTTGTTTCTTTTTCAGTTGCTGCTTATTTGCGGAGGCAATGTCGTTTAAATCCTGAGGCTGGGTTGTTGCCTCATGGCTATCCTCTTCATCGTTATCCAACAATTGGTTCATCAAGTCTGCGGCAGTTTGTGCCTTACCCGGACCAAGGATCACTTGCAGCTGTTCATCACTCTCAATGACACCAAGCACCCCTGCGATTTGTTTGAGTGCGGCTTTATCCACTAGCTGGTCATTGTTGAGTGTGAGCCGCAAACGGGTCATACAGTTACCCGCTAATTTAATATTACGGCGTCCTCCAACGTGTTGTAGGATCTGCTGTATCATTTCTATTGTTATTTTAGCCATACTATTTATCCCATTAAAATCCGCAAGTTAGGCGGATGAGGCCATATTGAGTGCCGTACGAATAAAACCGTTGTTGTCTAAGAGCAGTTGCCGTGCATCATCGGCATTCAAGCCCGATAGCACCATTAAAATGGCAGTTTTGCAGTGTCGATTACATTGTTGAAGGGCGGTTTCTGCAGTAGTTCGGTCACAGTCGGTCGCTTCCATCACAATTTTTGTTTGTCTTTCAATGAGTTTGGCGTTTGTTGCTTCAACATCAACCATTAAATTACCAAATACCTTTCCGATGCGGATCATTGCCCCAGTGGTGATCATATTGAGCACCAATTTTTGTGCAGTTCCTGCTTTCATGCGTGAAGAACCTGTGACAACTTCTGCACCGACAACGGGGGTGATAGCAATATCTGCGGCATTGGCAATTGGGCTATTTGGGTTACAGCTAATGGCAGCTGTGGTTGCACCAACAGCATTCGCGTATGCTAAAGCCCCTAATACATAAGGTGTTCGACCACTCGCTGCGATACCCACTAACACATCATTATCATTAAATTGGATATCTTTGAGGTCTTGTTCGCCCAGTTCAGGCTTATCTTCTGCATTTTCTACGGCACGGAAGATAGCCTGATGACCACCGGCGATTAAACCAACAACTTGCTCATGGGGCGTTCCATAAGTCGGCGGGCACTCACTCGCATCAAGAATCCCTAAACGGCCAGAGGTTCCTGCGCCTGAGTAAATCAGACGACCGCCTTTTAAAAAGGCTTCTGCGACTTTATCAACCAGTTGGGTAATTTCAGGGAGCACTTTTTCAACCGCTAACGGAACGAGCTTGTCCTCATCATTAATGACCTTTAGCATTTCAGCCGTTGATAGTTGGTCGATATTAGTACTGGCTGCATTACGGCTTTCAGTTACCATTTTGCTTAAGTCGATAGTCATAAAAATTGCTCCTAGATCAGTTATTGGGCTAATATTAAGGAATTATTTATTCCTTATATGTGACTAATATCACGGTGCTATCTATTCTATCTTGTGAATATACAAGAATATTTTGTGATCGATTTTACGGACTAAAGTTACGACCCTTTGAATTATAAGTATTATTTATCAGGTATCAGTGACTTGGTTGAGGAATAATTTATTATTATTTTTTTTATTTATAGGTCTGGCTATTACAACTATTATTAGAGGTCACCATGACATTATTGGACATCATTACCTACTCACTACCGCGATTAGCGGAAAACCAACGCAAAATTGCGCAATTTATCCTTGAAAATCCCGAAAATGTACTGAATTTATCGTCTCAGCAATTAGCAGAAATTTTAGATGTCAGCCAATCTGCCATCGTTAAGTTTAGTCAAAAAGTCGGGGTAAAGGGGTACCCTGCCTTGAAACTTGCACTTAGTGAGATTATTGGTCGCCAGCAACTGAAAGAGGGAGCCCCTCATTCCGCTTTACATAACCGTATTGCACCTGATGATAACTTGATGGTTGTTGCTCAGAAATTGGCAATGGAGAAAAATCATTCAATCACAGAAACAACAAAGTTAATTGATTTCAGGCAGTTTGAACGCATTGTTGAGCGAATAGACCAATCACAGAGAGTACAGATTGTCGGTATTGGTGGGTCAGGCTTAACTGCAAAAGATTTAAGTTATAAATTACAAAAAATTGGTATCACAACGCTCGTGGAGTCAGACCATCATGTGCAAATTGCTGCGGCACTCACTCTCAATGCCCATGATGTACAAATCGTTATTTCTTTTACAGGGAAGCGTAAAGACATGCTAACAGCAGCGAATATTGCACGTAAGCAAGGGGCATGTGTCATCGCGATTACGCGTGACTGTGATTCACCACTGGGGCAAATTGCTGATTATGTTCTTGAAAGTATCGCGGAGGAAGATGAATGGCGTAGTTCGTCGATTTCATCAAGAACTGCACAAAATACGCTTACTGACCTGATTTTTATGGCGTTATTGCAACGGCGAGAAGCGAAAGCAAAGTCGTTAGTGATGAATGCAAGAGTAGTTATTAATAAATTAGATGAATGATTGATGGCTTGAATCCTCATCGATAACTTTGCAATCAAACCTTATTTGCGTTAAGACTAATATTATAAGTATTTTGATTTTAAAAAGTTAAAAGGGAGTTATTAATGAGAGCACTCATAGTTTATACGGAATTAACCGATGACGACTCCGTGATTAGCCATGCTGTAGCAAGACTCGCTAGTGAACTTAAAGATGAGCACGTAGAAACCGTGATCATTCGTAATTTTGAAGATGGGATGGCATACATTCGATCAAATACCAGTATTGATTGCTTGTTATATGGCCGAGATATGTCAGACAAGCAAGAACAAACGCAGGCACATCAATTAATTACCCAACTTCATCGCAGACAAGAAGATGTTCCTGTTTTTTTATTAAGTGATCGTGAAGAAGCTTTGACGGCATTTGACCGTAAAATGATGGAGCAAGTTGATGAATTTGCTTGGATTTTAGAGGACTCCGCTGATTTTATCGCAGGTCGTGTCCTCGCCGCGATTATCCGCTACCGCGCTAATTTATTGCCCCCTTTGATGAAAAGCTTGATTAAATACAGTGATGTACATGAATATTCATGGGCAGCACCGGGTCATCAGGGCGGTGTTGGGTTCACCAAAACCCCCGCGGGTCGCATATATCATGATTTCTTTGGAGAAAACTTGTTTCGTACCGATATTGGTATCGAGCGAGTTGCCGTGGGGTCACTGTTAGACCATACCGGCGCATTTGGTGAATGTGAAAGAAATGCCGCCCGTATTTTTGGTGCTGACCAATCTTATTCAGTGGTCGTGGGAACATCAGGTTCGAACCGAACGATTATGCAAGCTTGTATGACAGATGATGACGTTGTTGTCATTGACCGTAACTGCCACAAATCTATTGAGCAAGGTTTGATTTTAACCGGAGCAAAACCGGTTTATATGACGCCAAGCCGAAATCGTTATGGCATTATTGGCCCGATTTACCCTCAAGAAATGACACCAGAAGCGATTACTGAAAAAATCGCTAAAAACCCATTAACTTCGGATAAAATAGGTAAACGCCCGGTATATAGTGTGGTAACCAACTGTACTTACGATGGCGTGTGCTATCACGCACGTAAAGTTCAAGATTTGCTAGATGAATCATTGGATAGGATTCATTTTGATGAGGCATGGTACGGCTACGCGCGCTTTAACCCTATCTATCGTGACCACTTTGCGATGCGTGATGACCCTAGAAAAGACGATGAGCCGACCGTTTTCGCGACTCACTCTACGCATAAATTATTGAATGCACTTTCACAAGCTTCATTTATCCACGTCCGAAATGGCCGTAATGCGATTGATTTTAATCGTTTTAACCAAGCTTATCATATGCATGCGACCACTTCGCCGCTATATGCAATTTGTGCCTCGAATGATATTGCCGCAGACATGATGGACGGCAACAGTGGGCGTTCACTCACTGATGAAGTTATCCGTGAAGCCATCGACTTCCGCCAATCACTGGGTTACCTATACAAAGAATTTATCAATGATGATGAGTGGTTTTTCAAACCATGGAATCAAGAAATGGTGAAAGACCCAGCAACAGGTAAACGCTATGCATTTGAAGATGCCCCTGTTGAATTGTTGATGAAAGAGCAAAGCTGCTGGGTAATGAACCCTGAAGATAAATGGCATGGTTTTAAAGATATCCCTGAAAATTGGGCGATGCTTGACCCAATTAAGGTGAGTATCTTGTCGCCGGGGATGGGAGATGACGGTAAATTACTGGATAGCGGAGTTCCTGCTGCTTTAGTCACAGCTTGGTTAAATCATTATGGTATTGTGCCAACCCGTACGACCGATTTCCAAATTATGTTCTTGTTTTCGATGGGAATTACGAAAGGAAAATGGGGGACATTGGTCAATGCGCTGCTGTCGTTTAAGCGCCACTATGACAATAATACGGCACTGAAAAAGGTATTGCCTGAAGTTGTTGAAGCGGCTCCTGAGATCTATAGTGAGATGGGGCTACGTGATTTAGGGAATAAAATGTTTGTGTATCTACAAAAAAATAACCCTGGAGGTCAACTAAATCAGGCTTATGAGCAACTCCCTACCGTGATGATGAGCCCACGCGATGCCTATCAAGAAATTGTTGCTAACCGTGTTGAGTCGGTTCCTTTAGATAAACTCGCCGGGCGTATTGCTGCTAACTCGATTATTCCCTATCCACCGGGTATCCCAATGTTGTTATCGGGGGAAAGCTTTGGCGATAAAAATAGCCCACATATCGGCTATTTACATAGTCTTCAAGCATGGGATAGCGAATTCCCTGGTTTTGAACACGAAACCGAAGGTACTGAAATTATTGATGGTCAGTATTATGTGATGTGTGTGAAAGAATAAGATTCAGTGATGATAAAAACGAAAAGCTATCAAAAGATAGCTTTTCGTGATTTTAATGGATTGTGATGTTTTATAACGAATTAATTTAATTCAAACTCACTAGTCATGGTTTCTAACTGCTCTTGCAATTCCATCCACTCCATTTCCACGTCTTCAAGCGCCGCTTTGTGTTCAGTTTGTTTTTTCAAACATTCCGTCAATTCGGCTTTTTTATCTTGTTCATAGATGGCTGCATCAGAAAGTTTTGCTTCAAGCTCACTCAGGGCATGAGAGTGCTTATCCATCTGCTTTTCTAGTTCCGTAATTTTTTTACGGATAGGCTGAGTTAACTGACGAAATTCAGCTTCACGACGCTTTTGATCTTTTCTATCTTGTGCCGTCACCGTTGCAGCGGCTGCTGGCTTATCTTTCTCTTGTTGATCACGCACTTGCTGTAATTCGAGCTTATTTTGCTCAGCTAGCCATTGTTGGTAATCTTCTAAATCACCATCAAACTGCTCTACAGAACCGCCGTGGACTAAATACAGTTCATCGGTCGTGGTACGCAATAAATGCCTATCATGGGAAACGACAACTAAAGCGCCTTCGAAGGCCATTAAGGCTTCAGTAAGCGCTTGGCGCATATCTAAGTCCAAGTGGTTAGTTGGTTCATCGAGCAGCAGTAAATTAGGGCGCTGCCAGACGATTAAAGCGAGAACCAAGCGCGCTTTTTCCCCACCAGAAAAACGGCCGCTTGGGTCAGTAACTTGGTCACCTTTAAACCCGAAACCACCTAAATAGTCACGTAATTGCTGCTCAGTTTGTTCAGGGGCAAGGCGAGCAAGATGCTGCAAGGGGGACTCTTCAGGGTGCAAATATTCTAATTGGTGCTGGGCGAAATAACCGAGTTTAATCCCTTTTGCGAGGGAGATTTCCCCCTGTAATGGTGGCAAGTCACCAGCTAACATTTTGATTAAAGTGGATTTACCTGCACCGTTACGCCCGAGTAGCCCAATGCGTGACCCCGGGACTAAGTTCAGCTTGATGGATTGTAATATGACCTTTTCACCGTAGCCTGCGCTGACTTTTTCCATTTTTAATAATGGATTCGGTAAGCTTTCTGGTTTGCGGAATGAAAAATGGAATGGGTTATCCACATGAGCCGGTGCGACCATTTCCATTTTTTCAAGCATCTTAATGCGGCTTTGTGCTTGTTTGGCTTTGGTGGCTTGTACTCTAAAGCGGTCAATATAGCTTTGTAAATGTGCTGCTTTGGCTTGTTGGCTCTCATACAACGCTTGCTGCTGGGCGAGTTTTGTCGCACGTTGGCGCTCAAAAGAAGAATAGTTACCCGTATATTCGAACATGGTTTCTTGTTCGATATGCAGCACTTTATCAATAATCGGGTCGAGGAAATCCCTATCATGGGAAATCAAAATCAGGGTGCCTTGGTAGCTTTTTAACCACTTTTCTAACCAAATGACCGCGTCTAAATCAAGGTGGTTGGTTGGCTCATCGAGTAACAACAGGTCAGAACGGCAAAGTAGTGCCTGCGCGAGGTTCAAACGCATCCGCCATCCACCCGAAAATGATTTTACTGGGGAATCTAGCTGTGCTTGGCTGAAACCTAAGCCATGTAGCAAACTGGAGGCGCGAGAACGAATAGTCCATGCATCAATGGCATCAAGTTGCCCATGTACTACAGCGATGGCATGGCCATCATTTTTTTCATTGGCTTGCTGAAGTTTTTGTTCTAAGGCTCGAAACTCGCGATCACCATCAATCACATATTCAAGAGCGGGGACATCAAGCGCAGGGGTTTCTTGGTTGACCCATGCCATAGACCAATTGCTTGGAAAGGTTGCAGAACCTGCTTCAGCTTGTAATTCGCCTTTTAATAATGCAAGAAGTGTCGATTTACCGCAGCCGTTTTTACCCACTAAACCAACTTTTTGGCCGGGGTTAATAGTCGCAGTGGCATTGTCCAGTAGGACACGAACACCTCGGCGAATTTGGAGTGAAGAGAAAACAATCATAGCAACCGTCTATTAAAAATATGTTAAATTACCAACGTATATACTCTAAATAATTCACGGTGCTGTTAGGCGACAAGCAAATGAGTCGCTAGGAGCCTACTTAAGTAGGTGACTAGTGCGAATGCGCGTAGTCAACAACACAGCAACGTGAAGTATGACGAGTATAGCAGGCTGCATGGTAACGGAAAATGTTCCGTCTGACACGCCTTTGAGGAGGGAAAGATGTCAAATACACCGAAAGTGCTGGTGGTCTACGCTCACCCGGACCCCGATGAATCGATGGCTAATAAGGCGTTATTGGGGGCAGTGCGTGATTTTGACCATGTGACTGTGCACGATTTATACGCAATTTATCCAGATTATTTTATTGATGTTACTGCGGAACAAAAATTATTGTGCCAGCACGATATCATTGTTTTTCAGCACCCTCTCTATACTTATAGTTGCCCTGCTTTATTGAAAGAGTGGTTTGACCGCGTGTTAACTCGCCGTTTTGCAACCGAAGCAGGGTACCAAAAATTAAAAGGCAAATATTGGCGCTCAGTGATCACGACGGGGGAGCCTATCCACGCTTATCAACATGATGGGTATAATCATTACCCACTTACAGAAATACTTCGCCCATTTGAATTGACCGCATTAATGTGTGATATGCAATGGTTAGAACCAACCATCATTTATGCAGCACGTCGGCAGTCGAAAGAACGCTTTGAACAGCTTATTGATGACTACCGCCAATGGATGCAGCAACCGCTAGGTGCGGGAGGGTTATCCTGATGTCAGAATTGGGGCTATTTGAATCCGTTATCATCTTCCTCTGCGCCGGGGTTGTCATGGTACCTATTGCACAAAAAATCCGCTTAGGTGCTGTGCTCGGGTATTTGCTTGCTGGGATCATGATTGGGCCATTTGTTTTCGGTTTTATTCGTAATGTTGATGATATTTTACACTTCTCCGAAATGGGGGTGGTGTTCCTAATGTTTCTCATTGGGTTAGAGCTGAAACCTTCTAAATTATGGGAACTTAGGCGCTCGATTTTCGGTGTGGGTACGCTTCAAGTGGTTGTGACTGCGGCTATCATGGCATCTCTGTTATTTTTAGCCCAATTCTCTTGGCAAGCCGCCATTGTCGGTGGGTTAGGAATGGCAATGTCATCAACGGCAATG
Source organism: Providencia sp. PROV130 (assembly GCF_028482225.1). NCBI lineage: Bacteria > Pseudomonadati > Pseudomonadota > Gammaproteobacteria > Enterobacterales > Morganellaceae > Providencia > Providencia sp. PROV130. Next base: position 102,591 of record NZ_JAMPQC010000018.1, read on the forward strand.
GCACTTCAGTTGATGAATGAAAAAGGGATGTCCAACAAAGAAAGCGGGCAACTCGGTTTCTCTGTTTTGTTATTTCAAGATATGGCCGTTATCCCGATTATGGCGCTGATCCCACTGTTAGCCGGGGATTCCGCAACCAGTGATTGGCAAAAGATTGGCTTGAAGATAGTCGCGTTCGCAGGCTTATGGGTCGTTGGCCGCTATTTATTGCGCCCGATGTTCAGGCTTGCTGCTAAATCTGGTGTTCATGAAATTTTTACGGCTGCAGCCTTATTGGTGGTATTAGGTTCTGCACTCATTATGGAAAGCCTTGGGTTTTCTATGGCTCTGGGAACCTTTATGGCAGGGGTCATGTTAGCAGAAACAGAATTCCGTCATGAATTGGAAATTAATATCGAACCATTTAAAGGTCTGCTGCTAGGGCTATTTTTTATCTCAGTCGGTATGTCGTTAAATTTAGATATATTGTGGGCTTACTTACCACAGGTATTGATTGCTGTTGCCGCATTAGTCGCTGTCAAAGCGTTAGTGCTTTACGGCCTGAGTTTAGCAGCTAGGCTTAGAAATGGTGCGAGAGCGCAATTTTCTGGTGTACTTAGCCAAGGTGGCGAATTTGCATTTGTAATCTATGCGACTGCCTTTGGTGCAAGTGTAATTAATGAACGGCAAATGGATTTATTGCTGGTGGTTGTCACGCTTTCGATGATGACCACTCCACTTGTGATGCAGCTGATAGATGCCTATTTGAACTACCGTTATAATCAACAGCCGGCCTCGAGTGAAAAACCGTTTGTAGAGGATAATGACCCGCATGTTATTTTGGTCGGTTTTGGCCGCATGGGGCAGGTGGTTGGCCGCTTATTAATGGCTAATAAAGTTAAAATTACAGTATTAGAACAAGATGTTACGGCGATTAGTACCATGCGCCGCTATGGTTATACAGTATATTACGGCGATGCACGTGAATTGCAATTATTGCGCTCAGCAGGCGCTGATAAAGCCAAATCCATCGTCATTACCAGTGATGTCCCTGAAGAAGTGATGGAAATTGTGCAAATTTGCCAAGAAAACTTCCCTAACTTGCATATTATTGCACGTGCTAAAGGTCGTCTTGAGGCTCATGAGCTATTGCAATGTGGCGTGACTGACTTTAGCCGTGAAACATTCTCGAGTGCGCTTGAACTTGGTAGCAAGGCTTTAGTCAGTACGGGGATGCACCCTCATAAAGCTTATCGTGCCAAGCAGCATTTCCGCCGTTTAGACATGAAAATGCTCAGGGATATCTACCCTGAAAATGAAAATAGTGATAGTGGGCAAATTTCACGCATTAAAGAGGCGCGTCGTGAACTTAATGAACTCTTTGAGAAAGAAATGCAAAGAGAGCATCGCCAGCCCCATAGTTGGAATAATGAACAGTAAGGGTTAGAAATGGCTTCAATACGTAAACGCTTTATTGCCGGGGCGACTTGCCCTAAGTGTAAGTCACAGGACACATTAATGATGTGGCGTGAAGATAAAATTGATGTCGTCGAGTGTGTCAATTGCGGTGATCAACAACGCCAAGCAGGGGATGAAGCAACTGGCCATGTCAGGCAAAAAGAGCAGGTTATTGGAATTTTTACACCTGAATAATAGAAATTTGTCAATTCTCAATACATCATCATAGTTTTTCGGTACAATTGGCAAAAATTTTCCCCTTACGGGTAGTAGGAGATGTCATGAAAGTAGCAAAAGACTTGGTGGTCAGCTTGGCTTATCAAGTAAGAACAGAAGACGGTGTTTTAGTTGATGAATCACCAGCAAGCGCACCAATGGACTATTTGCATGGTCGTGGGTCTTTAATTTCAGGTTTAGAAAAAGCATTAGAAGGTCGTTCTGTGGGCGAAAACTTCGATGTTGAAGTCGCTTCAGACGATGCATATGGCCAATACGATGACAACTTAGTTCAACGTGTTCCTAAAGATGTATTTATGGGCGTTGATGAGCTAGAAGTGGGTATGCGTTTCTTAGCTGACACTGACATGGGCCCAGTTCCTGTTGAAATCACTGGTATTGAAGGTGATGAAGTTATCGTTGACGGTAACCACATGTTAGCAGGCCAAAACCTGAAATTTAATGTTGAAGTCATGGCTATCCGTGAAGCAACAGAAGAAGAAATTGCACATGGTCACGTCCATGGCGCAGGCGGTCACGACCATGACCACGACCACGAAGGTGGTTGCTGTGGCGGTGGCGGTCATAGCCACGGTTCAGAAGGCGGTTGCTGTGGCGGCGGCGAAGGTCACGGACACGGCCACAAACAAGGCGGCTGCGGCTGCCACTAATACAAGGTATTAGTGTTTGTAAAAAAAAAGGAAGCGAAAGCTTCCTTTTTTGTATTTGAAATCAAGAGTTTTATATTTGAAATCAATAGTGTGGCGGCGGTGTTTCTTCTTCAGGCCTTGCTAAGTGAGAATCTTGGGATGATTTCAGTCTTTCAGCAACAATGCGCAAATGCTCTTGAAGGCGACTCATTTGCATTTGCTGGTCAGTAATAACCTGATTAAGTTGTTCAATCGCCAGTTCTTGAAAGGCAACTTTACTTTCTAAAAGTTCTAAGCGTTGTTCAAATGTATCAGATGAGTCCATATTCGACTCTCCTTAAGCGTTTATGTCGTAATTAAACCATCATAATAACTGAACATTACAAATCAATAGATAAGTTTTAGTTAAAGATATAGGCGACGAAACGACTTTTTGTTAATGTGGTCTCAGTAGTTATTATATTTTTTTAATACTCAATGGGGCAACGGGGTCTAAACTTAAAGAGCCCTACCCATAAAACGAATAGTTCGCTATTCGAATATAATCGAATAAAAGTTATCGGAGACTAGGATGAAATCACTGTTTAAGGCAAGCCTTTTAGCAACTACGCTAGCATTTACTTTTGCTGCTCCGCAAGTGATGGCAGCGGAAGCCAAAGCACAAAGCAGCGCATTCAAAAACGCAGAAGAGCGTAATGCGTATGCACTGGGTGCGTCTTTAGGCCGCTACATGCAGAATTCTTTAGAAGAGCAAAAAACAATTGGTATTAACTTGGATAAAGCGCAATTACTTGCTGGTGTCCAAGATGCATTTAACGGCAAAAGCAAAATGACCGATGCAGAAGTTGAGGAAACATTGCGTCAGTTTGAAGGTCAAGTCAAAGAAGCTGCAGACAAAAAAATGAAAGATGAATCAGCAGCGAATGAGAAAAAAGGTGCTGAGTACCGTGAAAAATACGCGAAAGAAAAAGGCGTTGTAAAAACTAAATCAGGCCTGCTGTATAAAATTGAAAAAGACGGTACAGGTGCTAAACCTAAAGCAGACGAAACTGTAGTCGTTCACTACAAAGGTTCTCTGATTGATGGCACTGAATTCGATAGCTCATATTCACGTAACGAGCCACTGACTATCCCATTAAACTCAGTAATTAAAGGCTGGACTGAAGGTTTAGTTAACCTGAAAAAAGGCGGCAAAATGCAGTTAGTGATCCCTGCTGAGTTAGCTTATGGTGAAAATGGCGTGCCAGGTATCCCTGCAAATTCAACATTAGTCTTTGATGTTGAATTATTAGATATCAAACCTGCAGCTAAATAAGTATTCATTAAGCATTAGCTAAGTGTATTTTGAAGCCCAACGCATTCATGCGTTGGGCTTTTTCGTATTTCTCATCAAAAAAAATCTCAAATTGTTTAAAACTTGTGATAAAACAGACTGTCTTGCATTCATTCGCTTGACGGCAACGCCGTGGAGTTTTAACTTCAGAAGACTCTATTTTATTTTTTATCATCACAATTGTTGGCTACGAACAAAGTAATGAAGGCCAAATAGTCGAATAATGAACGCCTTTTTAGTCAACAGGATGAATTTTTTACATTAGAAGGATGATGTTGAAATGTCTGATTCTATACAATCACACGACCTCAGCGATATTAACATATTGGATAACCAGCCCTTTTCTGAGACAGACCATGAGATTTTAAAATCGTATGAAGCTGCAGTGGATGGTCTGGCAATGCTAATCGGTGGGCACTGTGAAATTGTTCTTCACTCTTTAGAAGACCTAAACTGCTCTGCAGTCAGAATCGCAAATGGTCAGCACACTGGGCGTAAAATAGGCTCACCGATTACAGACCTAGCGTTGAGAATGCTGCACGATATGGCAGACGAAGAATCGAATGTCTCGAAGGCTTATTTTACGAAAGCGAAAAGCGGTGATTTAATGAAATCCGTGACTATTGCGATTCGTAACCGTAAGCAACGTGTGATTGGCTTACTATGTATCAATATGAACTTAGATGTGCCGTTCTCTGAAATTATTCAATCGTTTGTTCCAGAAACTAAACAAGAAGTCACTTCAGACGTGAACTTTGCCTCTTCAGTTGATGACCTTGTCGCGCAAACATTGGAATATACGATTGAAGAAGTCGGTGGTGACCGTAATGTCTCGAATAACGCAAAAAACAAGCAAGTGGTCCTTAACCTATACGAAAAAGGTATTTTTGATATTAAAGACGCCATCAACCAAGTAGCTGACCGCCTGAACATCTCTAAACACACGGTTTACTTATACATTCGTCAATTCAAGAGCGGTGAATGAGTAATACAAATTCGCTAACCTACTGCTTAGTTGTGACAGGTCCCGCTTACGGTACACAACAAGCAGCGAGTGCGTATCAATTTGCAAAAGCCCTTCTTGAAGAAGGGCATATATTGAAAACACTATTTTTTTATCGTGAAGGTGTTTTCAATGCGAATCAGCTTACTTCACCGGCAACAGATGAATTCAATTTAGTTTCAGCTTGGCAGGAATTGGCAAAACAATCAGGGTGTGAAATGCATATCTGTGTTTCCGCTGCCCTGCGCCGAGGGGTTGTTGACCAAGAACAAGCGCAAAGTTTATCACTTTCAACGGCTAATCTTGCTGAGGGCTTTATAATGAGTGGGTTAGGAAGCCTTGCGGAAGCGATGATAACCACAGACCGGACAATTCAATTCTAAGAACAGCTCAATACAAGGTATCGTGTGAAAAAAATAGCGTTTGTCTTTACAACCATGCCCCATGGAAATGCCAGTGGTCGAGAAGGGCTAGATGCATTATTAGCAACTTCAGCACTGACAGAAGACATTCAGGTGTTTTTTCTCTCTGATGGCGTCTATCAGCTTCTAGCAAACCAACACCCTGCCGAAGTGCTTGCTCGGGATTACATCGCAACATTTAAAATATTGCCATTATATGACATTGAAAAAATTTATCTCTGCGGCTCTTCATTACAAGAACGAGGGTTAGGGGAAAATACCAAATGGGTCGTGACGCCAACAATTCTCAACAAGAAAGAGATCAGAGCGAGAATAGCTGAATGTGATGTGGTGCTTAATTTTTGATCGATTGTGCGAATTTTGAGCTTGGGTTAAGTTTTGATCTATAGTAGGATCTTTTCTATGCTGTATACATTAGCAACATCTCCATTTAAATGTGATTTTTCTGTGATGCTAGGCTTTATTACGGCGGAAGACGTAGTTTTACTGATGCAAGATGGCGTGGTTGCGGCAGTCGCACAGTCACCTTTTCTTATTGCATTACAAAAAACAGGTGCGCAGTTGTACGCTTTGGATGCCGACATCAATGCTCGCGGGTTGCAAAATACCCTCTCAACCGCAGTTTCTGTAATCACATATCAAGGTTTTGTGAAGCTAACAGAAGTCCAAAAACAACATTTTGCCATATAAAGGCACTAAAAGTTGTATATTTCTTGACACCTGAGCCAGTCAGCAATAAAATTTCGCGTCCTCGTGTATCGTCATGTTGGCGAACGAGGTCAAAATCCGTGTTTACGAAGCAATAAAACCAGGAGCTTTTTTAATAATGGCAACTATTAATCAGCTGGTACGCAAATCTCGTAGCTCGAAAGTTGTTAAAAGCAACGTTCCAGCACTGGAAGCTTGCCCGCAAAAACGTGGCGTATGTACTCGTGTATATACTACCACTCCTAAGAAACCAAACTCAGCATTACGTAAAGTATGCCGTGTTCGTTTAACTAATGGTTTCGAAGTTTCTTCCTACATCGGTGGTGAAGGCCACAACTTGCAGGAGCACTCCGTTATCCTTATCCGTGGTGGTCGTGTTAAAGACTTACCAGGTGTGCGTTATCACACCGTTCGCGGCGCACTGGACTGTTCTGGTGTTAAAGACCGTAAGCAAGCTCGTTCTAAATACGGCGCGAAAAAACCTAAGGCTTAATGGATTTCCGTTAAGTAAGGCCAAACATTTTAATCTTAATGTCAAAATACTCTCGTAGAGTTTTGGACAAACCTGAATTAACAACGGAGTCATATCCATGCCACGTCGTCGCGTAATAGGTCAACGTAAAATTCTTCCAGATCCTAAGTTCGGATCAGAATTACTGGCCAAGTTTGTAAATATCCTGATGGTAGACGGGAAAAAATCTACTGCTGAAGCAATCGTATATAACGCACTTGAAACCCTTGCTCAGCGTTCTGGTAAAACTGAACTTGATGCATTCGAATTAGCACTAGATAACGTGCGTCCGACTGTGGAAGTTAAATCCCGCCGTGTTGGTGGTTCAACTTACCAAGTTCCAGTTGAAGTTCGCCCGGTTCGTCGTAATGCCCTGGCAATGCGTTGGATCGTTGATGCTGCTCGTAAACGCGGTGATAAATCTATGGCGCTTCGCCTGGCAAATGAATTATCAGACGCTGCTGAGAACAAAGGTTCCGCTGTTAAGAAACGTGAAGACGTTCACCGTATGGCAGAAGCTAACAAGGCGTTCGCACACTACCGTTGGTAATTTCTTACCCGCATTAGTGATGTATCTCAGGGTAGCCATTTGCTACCCTTTATATGAAGCATTGAACGCCCACGAGAGAGGAAAAAATGGCCCGTCAAACGCCCATAGCACGTTATCGTAATATCGGTATCAGTGCACACATCGACGCCGGTAAAACCACAACTTCTGAACGTATTCTGTTCTATACTGGTGTAAACCATAAAATTGGTGAAACTCACGAAGGTTCTGCAACAATGGACTGGATGGAGCAGGAGCAAGAGCGTGGTATTACTATCACATCTGCAGCGACTACTGCATTCTGGTCTGGTATGGCAAAACAGTATGAGCCACACCGTATCAACATCATCGACACCCCGGGACACGTTGACTTCACCATCGAAGTAGAACGTTCTATGCGTGTTCTTGATGGCGCAGTAATGGTTTACTGTGCGGTTGGTGGTGTTCAGCCACAGTCTGAAACTGTATGGCGTCAGGCTAACAAATATAAAGTTCCACGTATCGCGTTCGTTAATAAAATGGACCGTATGGGTGCGAACTTCTTACGTGTTGTTGAGCAATTAAAATCACGTTTAGCTGCTAACGCAGTTCCACTGCAATTACCAGTCGGCGCAGAAGAGTCATTCACTGGTGTTGTTGACTTGCTGAAAATGAAAGCAATCAAGTGGAGCGACGAAGACCAGGGCGTTACCTTCGAATACGAAGATATCCCTGCGAACATGCAAGAAGCTGCTGAAGAGTGGCACAACAACCTGATCGAAACCGCAGCAGAAGCATCAGAAGAACTGATGGAAAAATATCTGGGCGGTGAAGAACTGACTGAAGCAGAAATTAAAGCTGCATTACGTCAACGTGTTCTTGCAAGCGAAATTATCCTGGTTACCTGTGGTTCTGCGTTTAAGAACAAAGGTGTTCAGGCGATGCTGGATGCAGTTGTTGATTACTTACCTGCGCCAACAGATGTACCTGCAATCAATGGTATTCTGGACGACGGTAAAGACACTCCTGCTGAGCGTCACGCAAGTGATGATGAACCATTCTCATCATTAGCATTTAAAATTGCAACCGACCCATTCGTTGGTAACTTAACGTTCTTCCGTGTTTACTCTGGTGTTGTTAATTCAGGTGACACAGTTCTGAACGCAGTGAAATCGAAGAAAGAACGTTTTGGCCGTATCGTACAGATGCACGCTAACAAACGTGAAGAGATTAAAGAAGTTCGCGCTGGTGACATCGCGGCTGCAATCGGTCTGAAAGACGTAACTACAGGTGATACTTTATGTGCGGTTGATGCACCAATCATCCTGGAGCGTATGGAATTCCCAGAGCCAGTAATCTCTGTTGCAATCGAACCAAAAACTAAAGCTGACCAAGAAAAAATGGGTATCGCATTAGGCCGTTTGGCTCAAGAAGACCCATCATTCCGCGTATCAAGTGATGAAGAGACTAATCAGACTATCATCGCTGGTATGGGTGAATTGCACTTGGACGTTCTGGTTGACCGTATGCGTCGTGAGTTTAAAGTTGAAGCGAACGTTGGTAAACCTCAAGTTGCTTACCGTGAAGCAATCACTATGAAAGTGACTGATATCGAAGGTAAACACGCGAAACAGTCTGGTGGTCGTGGTCAGTATGGTCATGTCGTTATCGATATGTTCCCACTGAACAAAAACGATAAAGACGGCGTTCAAATGGATTACGAATTTGCCAACGATATCAAAGGTGGTGTAATTCCTACTGAATACATCCCTGCGGTTGACAAAGGTATCCAAGAACAGCTGAAATCTGGTCCATTAGCTGGTTACCCGGTTGTTAACATGGGTGTTCGTTTACATTTCGGTTCTTACCATGATGTTGACTCCTCTGAATTGGCGTTTAAACTTGCGGCTTCAATCGCGTTTAAAGATGGCTTCAAAAAAGCTAAACCAGTTCTGCTTGAGCCAATCATGAAAGTTGAAGTGGAAACACCAGAAGACTACATGGGTGATGTTATTGGTGACCTGAACCGTCGTCGTGGTATGATTGAAGGTATGGATGACCTGCCTACTGGTAAAGTCGTTCGTGCACAAGTACCATTGTCAGAAATGTTCGGTTATGCTACTGACCTGCGTTCTCAGACACAAGGTCGTGCTTCATACTCTATGGAGTTCCTGAAGTACAATGAAGCACCAAACAACGTTGCACAAGCTGTAATCGAAGCTCGTAACGCTAAATAATCGATTTTTATCGGTTAACAACTTTAATTTAAGTTCCTTCTTTATCGTGAAGAGGGAACTCCATAAGGAATAGAGTCG